>JAQNCM010000481.1 GCA_029237615.1 Mucilaginibacter sp. | reverse complement strand
AGTGAAAAGTTTAACCGGCAGCATCCATCAAAATTATTAATTTTAAACCCCAACAAAAAACTAATTTTGCCAGCGTGAGGAAATATGTTTTAAGCCTTTGTTTATTACTGATAGCGGCCACTGCTATAAGCCAGAAAAAATCAATCGTTTTACTGGTAAAGTCAAATGGCAGCAACGGCATGAAAATCAACGGGAAAGACTTAATAAAAGTTTATCACGGTACTTTTAAGCAAGACTATTCTACGCTAACGTCAGACAGTGCTTACTTTTATCCGCAGGATAATGCTTTTGACGCTTTTGGCCACGTGAATATAAACCAGGGCGATACCCTGAATATTTATTCGGATAAGCTGAATTACAACGGTAACACCAAAATTGCCCTGCTAACAGATAATGTGAGGATGGTTGATAAAGATGCAACCTTAACTACCAATCACCTTACTTATAACACGGCTACCCGCATAGGTACTTATACAGATGGCGGCAAGCTTGTAAACAAGGACAATACGCTGTTGAGCAAAAATGGCTATTATTTTGCTTTCTCCCGCGATTCCTATTTCCGGTATAATGTATCGCTTACCACCGCCGATGCATTGGTAAAAACCGATACCATGCGCTATAATACCGGCCGTAAAATAGCCTATTTTTACGGCCCTACCCATATTTACAGCATAAAAGGAAAAAAAGGAGAGGACAAAGACACACTTTATACCGAAAACGGCACTTATAATACGGTTGTTGAGCAGGCCGCGTTCGGGAAAAACAACCTGTATAAATCAGGCACTAAATCCTTAAAGGGCGACAGCTTGTTTTATGATAAATTAAAAGGCTACGGACGGGCGGTAAAGCATGTAACTTTTGATGACAAGGAACAAAAAACCACCTTAAAAGGCAACCTTGCAACTTACTTTAAAGCAGAAGAACGTACTGTTGTAACACAAGATCCTTATGTAATACTGGTCACCGAACAAAAGGACACTGCTAAAACCGATTCTGCGGCACGGGCCGATTCTATAGCAAAGACGAATCCGGCTATTAAAAACGCTGCTTCAAAAAACAAAAACGGCATAACCATGGCCGAACTGATAAAGAAAACAGTCCCCGCCAACAGCATACCCCTTAAAGGAGATCAAAAAAGCAGTGCATTAAAAGCGGATTCTGCCATTAATAAGTTAACGTCGGCGAATAAGGGCAGTGATTTAACCGATGCCATCCTAAAAAATAGTGCGGGATTGAACAGGGATACGGCTTTAAAGAAACTGCAGGCAGCAACCAAAAACAAGGACTTAACAACGGCTTTAATAAAAAACAGTAAGCTATTAAATGTCGATTCTCTCAAAAATCAAATAGCTGCGGTAAATAAAAACCCGGGATTGAAAGTCGATATAATAAAAAAAGGCGTTGCCCTGGCGAATAGCAAAACAGTTTCAAATCCGGGGAATAAAGCCGGAGAGCCTGTCCCAGCTCCTAAAGATACCAGTAGAATTAAACGGGATTCTATTTACATGTCTGCAGATACCATTGAAACCCAGATATTAACATATAAGGATCTTAAAATATACAAGGAAAAGCAACGGCTTGCACATATAAGGGACACCGCTTCAAAAAGTAAAAAAACCGTCGAAAAAGAGTCCAAATTTTTAACGGCTCCTCCTTTACGATTTGTCCCCGACAGCAGCTTTTATCACCGCGACTATTTCGGGCCGCCTAAACCAAAAGTTGTTAAGAAAAAACCTGAAAAACCGCTTAATAAAAAACAGCTTGCTTTAGACAGCTTAACAAAAAAACATGTAGCCGATTCAATAACCATGGCTAAGAAGCTGGAGCCGGCAGACACAGCCCGTATACGGATCATTATTGCACACCATCATTTTAAACTGTTTAAGTCTGATCTGCAATCAAAATCAGACTCCATGTTTTACAGCACAAGCGACTCAACTATAAGGTGTTATGTAAGCCCCATGATGTGGACGCAAGGGTCACAGCTCTCGGGCGACACGATTTACATGCAAATGAAGCATAAGAAGCTGGATAATATGACGATGTTTCCCCATGCGTTTATTGTAAACATTGAAAAAACGGACTCTGCGCATTTTAACCAGGTAGCAGGCAAACGAATGCGCGGGTTTTTTAAGGACGACAAGATGGACCGCATGTTTATAGAGGGTAATGCGGAGAGTATTTATTTTTCGCGGGATAGCGGAAAATTAACCGTAAGCGGGATGCAACGCTCGCTCAGCAGCCGGATCCGGGTTGATTTTAAAAACAACAGCGCTACCCGTTTGGCGTTTTATACCAAGCCGGATAATAAGTATGGTCCGTTGGGTAAGTTTAAGGAAGATGACAAAATATTAAAAGGCTTTATCTGGAAACCTAAAGAAAGACCGGTATCAAAGGAATCTATCATCCCATCCTACTACAATAAAAAGAAACCGGCAGCAAAGGGGCCGCCTGATAAATCCAAAGGCGGCAAGCCTCCGCTAAAAAAACCGCCAGGCGCCAAAGCTGGTACTGATGCCAAAAATGCGCCGCCTGGTAAACTGCCGCATGTGGCTAAAGACAGCAGCCTGAAAGCCGATAGCCTGGTAAAGCATGGAATTAAAACCGGAAAGGATAGTTCAGCCAAAAAGGATACTATCAAAACACCATTAATAAAAGTGAGGAAAGATACGGCATTGGTTAAACCAAAGAATGTAAAGACGGGCGCCGCAAAAGAGTAAAAGGGTTGCTAAAAATTATTCAACAAAAAAAGCTGCTTGTTAAGGCAGCTTTTTTTGTTATTGATTAAATGATTTTATGGCATCGTAGCTGAAATAGCTATACTACTTGCATTTCCATTATTTTGTGCAGATTGATTGCCATCAATAAAGATCTTGCCGCCTACATTACTGCCATCTGTGCTAATAACAGTAAGTTTAACTACCATCCCGTGGTCGGTTGAAGAAAAACTTGTGGTCCAGCTTGCGTCTGCATTATTTACCGATTGAACAGTTCCGTTTTGATCAGTATAGGTAATATTTGATTTTGCAGTGCCCTGAATAGTATACTTTACAACATGTGAATT
>JAQNCM010000194.1 GCA_029237615.1 Mucilaginibacter sp. | reverse complement strand
ACAGAACCTAAATAATCGGAAATAGTTTTTTCAACCTTTTTCATATGCATATATTGGTTAAGCAATATTTCCTGATCAGCCTCTACTGCTGTCTTTTGCAATTCAGACCGCAAGCCTTCGAGAATCTTACCTACTTTTTGCTTTTTCAGATGAAAAATTGCCCCTAAAATAGTGGCTTTCATATTCACCTGTTCGTCTGGCACCATTATCTTATGCATTTCGTACCAGTTTTCGCTCAAAGTATATTTAGTCGCTATAAGGGTAACGGTAAGATCAACTATTTCTTTTTCCGGATAATGAATAAAATACTGCTCATCCGGCAACACCCCATTTTCTACCTCCCTGCGGTAAACCTCAACAAATGTTTTACAGGTTTCATTTTCAAACTCCACGTCATTCAGCTCAGCGATCATAAAGGGACCTATGTAGGTATTCGCGATACCGTCCCAATCTATTACACGGCTGCCGTAAAGCAATAACAATCTGATGATCTCTTTTTCCTGGCTGTGATCTTCCTTCTCTGCTTTTACCTGCGGTTCCTCAAGCAATGTTTCGTCAACCGGCACAGGCCTCGATATTTGCTGCTGCGAATCTTTTTTGGCTTTTGCGGTCCGCATTTTATTCAACTCAGACAGCAAAGCACGTTCATCAATTTTCAGCAGGTAGCTGCATTCTTTAATAAATACCGATGCTTTAATGGAATCAGGTATTTTGGCAACACTTTCAACAATTTCCCTTATAACGTCTGCTTTTTTTATCGGATCGTTACCTACTTCTTTCAGCAGTATATCGGTCTTAAAAAGAATAAAATCCTTTTTGTTATCTTCAATATGTTTTTTGAATCCGCTGGTGCCAAAATTCCGCACATACGAATCCGGGTCGTGTCCATCAGGAAAAAGCACTACCTTAACGTTCAAACCTTCTTCCAGTATCATATCTAAACCACGCAATGAAGCTTTGATACCGGCTGCATCACCATCGTAAAGGATCGTGATATTTTTAGTAAAGCGCCCAATCAGTCTGATTTGTTCCACTGTTAAGGAAGTACCCGATGAGGCAACAACATTTTCGATACCTGCCTGGTGTACAGATAGCACATCGGCATAACCCTCAACCAAAAAACAATTATCTTCCTCGCGGATGGCCTTTTTTGCGAAATAAAGACCATACAGCACATTGGATTTATGATAGATCTCCGATTCGGGTGAGTTTACATACTTGGGGACGTTCTTGTCATTTTTCAGCGTGCGTCCGCCAAAGGCAATAACCCTCCCGGTGAAGCTATGTATCGGGAACATCACCCGCCCGCGATAGCGGTCATAAAGCGAGCCATTGTCCCGTTTTACTGATAAGCCACTCTCTTCTAAAAATTGCTGCTGGTAACCATCCTTTAAAGCCTGCCCTGTAAATGCTTCCCATTGATCGGGCGAGTAACCAAGCTCGAATTTTTTAATAGTGTCACTATTAAAGCCGCGCTCTTTAAAATAGCTAAGACCGATGTTTTTTCCTTCGTCAGTTTCCAGCAAGCTTTCATGAAAAAATTTAGCTGCATAGCCGGTTACGATCATCAGGCTTTCCCTGTGATTCTCTTCCTCCCTGTTTTCAGCGGTCTCAACGGTTTCTTCAACCTCAATGCTGTATTTTTTGGCCAGCCACTTTAAGGCCTCAGGATAGGTGAACTTTTCCAGTTCCATCAAAAAGGTAACGGCCGATCCGCCTTTTCCAGAAGAAAAATCTTTAAAAATACCTTTAGCAGGCGATACTGTGAACGAGGGCGTACGTTCATTGGCAAAGGGAGAGAGCCCTACGTAGTTAGCACCACGTTTTTTTAACTGCACGAATTCGCCAATCACCTCCACAATGTCGGTGGCTTCCATGATACGGTCGATGGTGGGTTTGGTGATCATGCGTTAACTGCAAATGTAGGGCAATTCAATTAACCCTTAATCATAAAGTTCAATTTACAACTTTATTTGATGAGTTACGCTTTAAAAACGTAACTGCTATCCCCGCCAAAACAATTACGCTGCCTATAATTTCTTTCAGCTCCAGCTTCTCATTAAGGAATATGATTGCCCAGATACCGGCTATAACAGTTTGACTAAGCAGGGCGATGGATACTTTGGTAGATTCGAGCGAGCGCAGGCTATGATTGATAGTGAGCCAGCCAACCAGCTGGCAGATAAGCCCCATACCCAAAAGACATAGCCAGGATGATACAGAAAAGCTAACCATGTCATTTTGCTGGATACCGCAAATCACAAGCAAAAACACACTTGCAGCCAGCATATTATAAAACATGAAGGTGATGGTATCTATTTTTTGTAAGATGCCACGGGTTATCATAATATAAATGGCATAAAAGAAGCTGGCTAAAAGTGCCAGTAATATCCCTATATTAAATTTAAGGCCGATAATATTTTGAAAGCCCACCAATATGATCATACCTGCAATGGCTACCCAGGTGCCAATCCAGAACAGTTTCCCTGAGCGTTTTTTGAATAATATAAAACCCAGTAAGCCCACCCACAAAGGTGCCAGGTTAGCTAAAAGCGTTGAAACTGTAGCGCTTATTTTCAACAGCGACAAATTCCAAACGGCAATATCAGATGCAAATATAACACCTCCTATTAATGCAATAAGTAATTCTTTGCGCGCAATTTTTAATTTTCCTTTTGCTATACAGTAAGGAGCAATGCATATCCACGCTATAAAAATGCGGTAAAAGCCTGAAGTGAGTGCAGGTACGCCGGCAAGTTTTACAAAAATCGGCGAAAAGGAAATACAGATAATACCAATGATAAGGCTTAGCCTGGGTTTCATAAGGAGCTGATCAATAACATATCCATTGATGAAAGATGTTAATGTATTTAGATATGTTAAACCAAAGATAACCGCTTTTTAATTCTAAAATTACAACATTTAAGTTATTACTTCTATCAGTTTATTGCGGTCTTTTTGGCTACAGTTTTCTTTTTGACCATTATTTTTTTCAGTGGGGGCTTTGGCGTTGCCGCATGTTTGGTTGGCTTAACTTTTACCAGTTCAATATCAAATACCAGCGTACTGAAAGGCCTGATCTCGCCCTGTCCCTGCTCACCATATGCCAGGCTTGAAGGGATGATGAAAGTTGCTTTTGAACCTTCATTTAATAAAAGCAGCCCTTCGTCCCAACCAGGAATAACGCTGCTTGTACCAACTACTACCTGTAAAGGCTCATAAGTGCGGCCCGGCTGCTGCAAACCCGCTGCTTTAGCATCGGCTTCAATACTGGAATCAAAAACTTTATCATCCACCGTGCGGCCCGTGTAATTAACCAGCACGGTATCACCTTTTAAGGGTTTGCGTTTCAAGGATGGTTTGGTAATTACATATCTTAGTCCCGATGGGGTTGCTTTTAAAACCAATTTATGATCGGTAATATATTTTGCAGAACCTTTGGTTTCTGCTGCCTTTATATCAGCAATGAAATCAGTTAATGATTGTACCTTTTCTATTTTGAGTATATAGGTTAGTTTGCTGCCTTTAGGAAAAAACGCAGGACGCTTATCTTCATTTCCCTTAAATATCGAGTCAGTAGGAACTACTACCATCGCGCTGTCTTTTATAGTTAATAAAGGAAATATCTCCATCAGGTCGCCCACTTTTTCGGAGGGTACAATTTGTGCCTGTACCGGGTGCCCTGCTGTGTAAGTGCTTGCAAGCACCGAATCTTTATCCGTTTTTTGGATAAACTGAAAAGTTACAATATCATTCAGCTTAATTCTGTCGCCTGTATTGTGGGTAAATAACCGGTAGGATGCCCCCTTAGGAGTACGTTGCAAATCGCTTTGGGCTTTAGCATTAACAGCCAGTATCAATGCCAAAATAAACAGTATATACTTCATTGTAATAAAAAAAGCCTTCCTGATTAACAGGAAGGCTATGTTAAGTTAAATATTATCTTCTAACTGGTTGCTGAGTTGGTACCGGCGGCATAGGTGCCACTGGTTTTGGAGCATTTGGATTCGGATGTATTACATCTACCAATTCCAGGTCAAATACCAATGGGGTATAAGGCTGTATCGGACCATTAGGGCCGCTTCCCTGCTCGCCATAAGCAAGACTTGAGGGCAATATTAATGTAGCCTTTGTGCCTTTACTTAATAATAGAAGGCCTTCATTCCATCCTTTGATCATGTTCTTAACACCAAGCGGGAAACGTATAGGTTTATACGGGTTCATTGGGTTCATTGGCAATTTGTATTTAATAACA
>JAQNCM010000593.1 GCA_029237615.1 Mucilaginibacter sp. | reverse complement strand
ATATGGCCAAATGCATGTATTGCGGCTTATGTACCATTGTTTGCCCAACGGAATGTATTGTTATGACCAATCAATATGATAAGAGCGTGTTTGAGATCAGCAAACTTACGTATGAGTTTAGCGATATGACGGCAGAAGACGCCGCTGAAAAAAGAGCTTTGATTGAAAAACAGCAGGCAGAAAAACAGGCGGCCAAGTTAGCGGCGATGCAAAAAAAGGAGGGTGGGGCATGACCTTAGTACAACTACTGTTTTACGCAATGAGCTTTATTGTATTGGCTTCCGCAGTTTTTGTTGCCTCCACAAAAAACCTGGTGCGCTCTGTATTTATGTTTTTTATAACACTTTTCGCCTTAGCAGGGCTATATGTTATGGCGCTGGCAGATTTTGTGGCCATAACGCAGGTGGTGATCTATGTAGGCGGTATTTTGGTGCTTATTTTATTTGCGTTCATGTTATCGGGCAGGGAAACATTAAGTGCGCTGCAAAACCAAACAGGCAGCCGGTTTATTAGTTTAAAAAAATTACCGGCCCTGGTATTAGCCGCATTGTTTTTTGTGGTGATATTGAATATGATATTAAAAATTGATGTAAATAATTTAAGCTGGATAAAACAGGCTATTGCAACAAATAACGTAATTACACCCAATGCACTGGTAACCGATAATATCGGGATAAATTTAATGACACGGTATTTATTGCCTTTTGAAGCTATATCCATATTACTGATGATTGCATTGGTGGGCACAGCACATTTATCACGGAAGGAGGAACCGCAATGATAACATTAACCGATTTTTTGGTGGTAAGCGCAGCTTTATTTTGCATTGGCTTGTATATGATTGTATCAAAATATAATGCTATTCAAATATTAATAGGTATAGAGCTCATGCTGAATGCCGCTATATTAAACCTGGTTGCATTTGGCAGATATGATAAAATAAATAACGGCGGACAGGTGTTCGCCCTGTTTGCTATTGTATTGGCAGCAGCTACAACCGCAGTTGCATTAGCTATTATTTTAAATGTATACCGCCGGTATAAAACAATTGATCCCGGAGAAATTAACCAGCTAAAAGATTAATATTTATTGGAAACAACTTTATCATACCAGGATTCATTAACCCTATTTTTTGCATTGGGTGCGGTATTATTTCCATTACTTGCCTTTGTAATTAATTGCTGTCTACCTGGTAAACGCAATAAAATTGCCGGGTGGGTATCAACCGGGTCCATTTTATTGAGTTGCATACTATCAGCTATAGTGTTTGCCAAAACCTGGAACAATCATCCTATACATTTACAGCAGCTTTGGTTTACTACCGGCTACAGTAAAATATACGCGGGTGTGTTATTGAATAACCTTTCTGTTTTAATGTTATTGCTGGTTTCGGTGATTGCCTTGCCGGTGCATATTTATTCAACCGCTTATATGAAAAATGATGAGCGGTATAAAAGATATTTTACCTATCTCAGCCTTTTCTGTTTCAGTATGCTGGCCCTGGTGGTTGCAGATAACCTGGTGCTGTTTTATGCCTTTTGGGAACTGGTAGGATTTTCGTCATACCTGTTAATAGGTTTTTGGTTTACCAAAGAAAAAGCTATACAAGCCAACAAAAAGGCCTTCATTATGAACCGCATAGGGGATGTGGGTTTATTAATAGCCATCCTTATTATTTTTGCCCAGTACCACACTTTTGATATTGTACAGCTTTTTGGCGATAACGGGCTGGTAGGCCAATCCGTATTTAAACCAGGCTTATGGATCGGGCCGGTAAAGGCATTGCCGGTTGTATGGCAATATGTGGCTTGTGGAGGTATATTCATGGCGGTGGCTGCTAAATCCGCACAATTTCCGTTACACACCTGGCTGCCCGACGCCATGGAAGGGCCAACAGCTGTATCGGCATTAATTCATGCTGCAACAATGGTGGCAGCCGGCGTTTTTTTACTTGGCCGGGTTTATCCATTTTTCACTACAGCTGAATTAGATGTGCTGGCGGTTATAGGTTGCTTTACCGCTTTTATGGCGGCCACAATAGCGCTTACGCAAAACGACCTGAAACGTATCCTGGCCTATTCCACTATATCACAACTGGGCTATATGATCATGGCTATGGGTATTGGCGCTTATGCCTCATCCATATTTCACCTGGTTACCCACGCCTTTTTTAAATGCCTGTTGTTTTTGGTTGCCGGGATAGTGATACATCAAATGCAGCACATTAAAGAGGATAATAATTTAGCTATTGATCCGCAGAATATTTTAAATATGGGCGGCTTGCGTAAAAAACTGCCTTTTACTTTTATTGCCGCCATTATTGCCAGCATGGCTTTAATAGGTTTGCCGTTAACTACGGGCTATTTATCCAAGGATGGTATTTTAATACAAGCTTTTGATTGGGCCGACGATAAAAACTGGGTGTTTAAATTGGTCCCGTTAGGAGCAGTTTTAACCGCCTGGCTTACCGCTTTTTATATAGTAAGGTTAATAGTTAAAGTGTTTTTTGGCGAATTTAAATTGAAAAAAGCCCATCAGCATATCACCGTACACATCAGCGATGGCGGATTAGCATACCGCCTGCCATTGATATTGTTATCCTTATGCTGTTTATTTCCGTTTTTTTCGCTGAATCCTTTAATATATGAGCAAGCCTGGTTGTTTAATGGCTTAACACCAACCAATCATTTAGAAAGGGTAAATGTATACCATACGCTGATACCGGCGAGTGTAAATATTTTGAGTCTTTTTATTATATATGCTGGTTATGCCATATATGTAAAACGCAATGCATCCCCATTCCCGCAAAGCGGATTCTTATACCGGTTATCCTATAATCAATGGTATTTTGACGAGGTATATTCAAGGGTTGTTGTAAAGCCGGTAATGGCTATAAGCCAGTTTTTGTCCTGGTTTGACCGGAACATTATTGATGGCTTTATCAATTTATTGCCACGTGCCACGCTGTTTGTGTCAGCAATAGCTGCCTGGTTTGATTATTATATAATTGATGGTATAACACGTTTACTTACCTACCTTGTAGAAACTATTGGCAATTTTGTGCGTAGCTTTCAAAGCGGCAAAATTCAATATTATTTATTTAGCATGCTGGTTATTATACTGGCGCTGTTTATTTTGAAAACATTGATCTGAATTTAATGAACATATTAACCCTACTCATATTTATACCGCTACTGTTTGGGCTTGTCGTCGCCTTACTGCCTTCTAAATGGCGCGGCAGCTTTAAGTATATTACGTTATTAGCCACGTTGGTTCAATTAGGCATCAGTGCCTGGATATATGTGCAGTTCAAGAGTGGCCCTGCTTTTGGCGGAGTCATGCATGAAGATCAGTTTCAGTTTGTACAAAAACTGCCATGGATAGATCTTAACCTGGGTAGTTTAGGCAAAATGCAGATTGAGTATTTTGTTGGGTTAGATGGGATATCCATAAGTTTGCTTTTAATGACCTCTGTGGTAATGGTCATAGCCGCGCTGGCATCGTGGGAAATAAAAAGTAATTTAAAGGGCTTCTTTGTTCTTTTTCTAATACTGGATATGGCTGTGATAGGGGTATTCTGTTCGCTTGATTTTTTCCTCTTTTATATTTTTTACGAACTGATGTTACTGCCGCTATACTTTTTAATAGGTATGTGGGGCGGCGCGCGCAGGGAGTATGCCGCTATCAAATTTTTCCTTTACACGTTGTTCGGGTCGGTCTTTATGCTGCTGGTCATGATCGGGTTATACTTATCGGTTAAAGACCCGGCCACAGGTAATCATACCTTTAATATGGTGCAAATGATGAACCCGGCCAATTATGGGCATGATAGTATATTTTCTGTATTCAACAATACAATGATCCTGGGTGTACCGGCACGCACACTTGGATTTGTAATATTATTTATCGCTTTTGCTATAAAGGTGCCTGTATTCCCATTGCATACCTGGCTGCCTGATGCGCACGTGGAGGCGCCTACGCCGGTATCTATCATATTAGCAGGTATCCTGCTAAAAATTGGCGGGTACGGTATCATCAGGGTATGCGTAAGCATTTTTCCGGACGTTGCCACTTCAGGCGCTTTTTGGCTGGGATTGCTTGGCGTAATATCAATTTTGTACGGGGCATTTAATGCGCTGGCCCAGCGTGATCTGAAACGGCTCATTGCTTATTCGTCGGTTTCGCAAATGGGGTTTGTGCTGTTGGGAATTGCCTCGCAAACTGCCGAAGGTATAAACGGCGCGATTATACAAATGGTGAGCCATGGATTTTTAGCTACCATGCTGTTCTTTTTGGTGGGTGTGGTTTATAACCGCGTTCATGACCGGGATATTTATAATTTCAGAGGATTAGGCGAATTAATGCCCTGGTATACTGTATTTGTTATGATCGCGTTTTTTGCGTCATTAGGTTTACCCGGCTTCTCCGCATTTATAGGCGAGGCGTTTTCATTGATGGGCGTATTTAAATCGCCATCAGTTAATGACTTGCTGCCCTACTGGATGGCGGCGTGCGGTGCGGTAGGTATATTATTCAGCGCCGCCTATTTTTTATGGACCTTACAGCGTATGTTTTTTGGTTCCCTGGCCTTAAAAGGCGGCGAGGTTTGGAAAACCGCGTTAACCGACCTCAGTTTTCGCGAGATCATTACTTTATTACCTTTAGCGGCTATTACGCTAGCTTTAGGGTTGATGCCGTCAATGGTGTTTGGAAAGATTAATGATTCCGTTTTATTATTAGTACAGTTTTTACAGAAATAACCGTGCACGAACTGCTGCCCTACATATCCGGACAATTAACCAACATTTTGGCTGG
>JAQNCM010000190.1 GCA_029237615.1 Mucilaginibacter sp. | reverse complement strand
AAAAAGGGGTCTTTATAGGTATGAATAAAGTAATCGTATGTTCTTTGTACGGCATCAAAGCGGGCGTGAACGGCGCCCTGCATCGGGATGATGTCAAAAATGGCAATGTCATCAGGCAGTATTTTGTTTAGCCTGAAAAACAAGTCGGAGTTCCACTCACGTTCAATATCAGCATGAAAAAAGAATTGGCTTGCATGCACGCCGGCGTCCGTACGCCCGCATCCTACAATGTTAACCGTTGTTTTTAATAGCTTGCTAAGCCTGGTTTCCAGCACATCCTGCACACTTAATATCCCCGCATGCTTTTGCCAGCCGCTGTATGCCGAACCATGGTAACCTATATGAAAAAAATATCTCAATGATTTTTTATAAGATCGAACTTGTAAAGTTAGCGATAATTTTTCGCCGCCAAACTTTGCAGCTTTAATTCATTGTTTTAAGGCTGTTGAAACAAGCCTGGCACTTCGCCGGTAAGAATAAATGTAATTAAATACTCTTTTTCTTCCTTGCTTTTTCTGCATCCTGCTGCATCCTGAATTGTACAATTCTACCGATCAGATCAATTGGCATCGGCCGATCTATTGGAAACTGAATAGCGCCCTTTGACCATTTGTAGGCATTCAGTTCATCTTTAAATACTTCAATGGGTGTGGCGGTAGGATAAAACCCGATATGTTTCTCATAAGCGGCATAATAAACTAATACGCTGTGCATTTTAAATGCAGGCATATTATAGCTGATTACTTCCTCAGCCTGTGGTGCCGCGGCTTTAATAGTCGTTCTTACTTGTTCTAAAACTTTTTTAGTATTGCCATCGAAAGCAGAAAAATACTCTTTTACAGTTTTGAATTTTACGCCTGCTTGCATTTTGCTTTGATTTTTATGGACGCGAAATATTTAATTGTAAATATAAATGGAGTATTCAAAATAAGTGATACCTGATAACGACAAAATGTGGTGGAATTTGTGACAGGGATGTATGATTTTAATGTTGCTATTTCCTGCTCTTAAATCCCATGCTCCAGTATGGCCGCTTTATCAATGTAAAAGAAATTACATATACCATCAAGATAAAAAAAGCGGTAAACCACACAATTTATTTTAAGCTTGTTAACTGCCCGCTGTTTTGCAGATAGTTCATCGATAATGTTTTTGTCTTTACAGGGAATATAAAAGCTTGTTGAATACCCGTCCAACCTAATCGCGATAGCATAAGTAAACTTTTTAACATTCAACTTATGTACTTTGTTGATACAGTCAATCAACGATAAATTATCATCATTGAGCTTTCCATAATTGCCATTGTAGTTTACAATAAGGGTTAATGTATCCGTAGGGCCTCGTGAAAAACTAAGGTATTGAAAAGGGTTTTCCGGGTAACCTGTTTTATGCGCACCTTGTGCGCCTGCACCCATTGAAAGCGTCCATAAAAAACCTGCTGTTATTAAAAATTTTAACATATAGCGGTATAGTTAAATAATTAAAAAAACGGTTTGCCTTCTCAAAAAGCCTGGTGTTTTATTGGTTATTAAAGTGACACATCACGGGCGTGATCCTTCGTATTTCAGCCATTTATCAGCTTCTGAAATATTCCTGATTTGTTTTACCAATGTACAATGAAAAAAATAAAAAAGCAAATGATTTTACCTGCTTATTATTGTTAAAAAATGGTAATAGAATGGCTAAAGAAGCAAATACAGCAGGTGTTTTTGGCGCAGTTGTTATAATAAAAAACCGGATTAGCTTGTAGCTATCCGGCTTCATGAAGTATTCTATGTGTTCTATCAAAAATTGATGTTATATAGAACGATAGAGAGAAACCTTATGCGCCCGCGTAGTTCGCATTGCATGTTAATGAGATTTTTCGTCGTTCCTCTTCAAAATGACATGGAAAATGGAGGTGTTTAATTACATCCATTCATTTTACAGCGCGGTTGACCGGGCTTAAAATACCTGCTCAAACTGGTTAACCGCATCTTTGCTTTCCAGTATGGATTGTCCCATCAAAAACTCATCTACCCTACGTGCGGCTTCGCGGCCTTCGGATATAGCCCATACCACCAGCGACTGCCCGCGACGCATATCTCCGGCAGCAAACACCTTACCTACATTGGTGCGGTAAACGCCTTCTTTAGCTTTTACATTTTTACGTTCGTCCAATTGAACACCAAGGCTTTCTACCATTCCATCATGTTGAGGAAATAAAAATCCCATAGCCAGGAAAACTCTCTGGCAAACTATCTCGCGTTCCGACCCTTCTACTACGGTAGGTTTAAGCGGCCGGCCCATAAAATCATGTTCCCAGGTTACATCAACAACCTTTATGGCCCTTAAGTTACCGTCAGCGTCGCCTAAAAACTCTTTGGTTTCAATTCCCCAATGCCTTACAACCCCTTCTTCATGCGAACTGGTTGTTTTCAGGATCATTGGATAGGTTGGCCAGGGCATGTGCTGTGTGCGCTGCTCCGCCGGTTTGCCCAGCAATTCAAATTGCAGGATCGACGTTGCACCCTGCCGGTTTGATGTACCCACGCAGTCTGATCCTGTATCGCCGCCGCCGATAACTACTACATCTTTGCCGGTCGCTAAAATATCTTCCTGTGTAACTTCAATACCGCTTACGCGCTTATTTTGCTGTTTTAAAAAATCCATCGCAAAATAAATTCCTTTTAGTTCCCTGCCGGGGATATTTAAATTACGCGGAATAGTTGAACCACCAGCCAATACAACGGCGTCATTATTGCGCACCAGTTCGTCCGCAGCAATGTCTTTACCAATTTCTGTATTGCATTTAAATACAACGCCATCTTCCTTCATAATATCAACACGACGTTCAACAACCCATTTTTCCAGCTTAAAGTCGGGAATGCCATAACGTAATAAACCTCCCGGCAGGTCGTCGCGCTCATAAACGGTTACTAAATGGCCAGCTTTGCTCAATTGAGCGGCAGCAGCAAGCCCTGCCGGGCCGGAACCTACCACGGCAACCTTTTTACCTGTTTTTAGGAGCGGTGCCACCGGTTTCACCAGGTTTTTTGAAAAGGCGATTTCAATAATATGCTTTTCAATTTCTTCAATAGCTACCGCCGGTTTGTTGATACCCAAAACACAGGCCGACTCGCACGGAGCAGGGCATATTCTGCCGGTAAACTCCGGAAAGTTATTGGTTGATGAAAGGATGGTATACGCTTCCTCCCAATTTTTACGATATACGGCATCATTAAATTCAGGAATAATGTTGCCCAGCGGGCAGCCATTATGACAAAAGGGTATGCCGCAATCCATACAACGGGCCGATTGCTGGTTTAATTTTTCGTCCGTATAAGGATGAACGAATTCGTTATAATTTTTAACACGTTCTGCAGCCGGTGTTTTTTCGGGAAGTTCTCTGTTAAACTCCTGGAATCCTGTTGGCTTTCCCATTAACTGATAGTTTGATATTGTAATTTTTCTAAAACTTTTTTATACTCTTTTGGATATACTTTAACAAATTGGGTCGATGCTTTTCCCCAGTTTTTAAGTAAATATTGCGCAACCTTACTGCCTGTTAAGTGAATATGCTTGTGCAGTAAGGTGGTTATCTGCTCTTCATCACTTAGTGTTAAAGGATCAAGATCTACCATTTCCCTGTTGCAATTTTCGCTGAATGTATTGTTTGGATTGTACACCCATGCAATACCACCGCTCATCCCGGCCGCAAAGTTTCTGCCTGTTTCGCCCAATATAAGTGCACGGCCGCCGGTCATGTACTCGCAGCCATGGTCGCCTATCCCTTCAACAACGGTAGTTGCACCTGAGTTACGCACGGCAAAGCGTTCACCTGCCATTCCCCGGATAAATACCTCGCCGGAGGTGGCGCCATACAAGGCCACATTACCGATAATGATATTTTCTTCAGGTGTAAAGGTTGCCCTTTCAGAGGGGTAAATAGCAAGCTGTGCTCCTGATAAACCTTTACCTACATAATCATTGGCTTCACCTTCTAACTCGAACGAAATCCCTTTGGTCGCAAAAGCTGCAAAGCTTTGTCCGGCCGAACCTTTGAATTTAAAGTTAATGGTATTGTCAGGAAGTCCCTGCGATCCGTATATTTTTGAAATCTCGTTTGATAATAAGGTACCGATGGTGCGGTCTACGTTCCTCACATCAAACGAAGCAAAAACAGGTGTTTTATCTTCAAGCGCCGGTTTTGCAGCTTCCAGAAGTTTCCAATCCAGTATGTCGTCCATTCCGTGATCCTGTTTCTCACTGTTATAAAGCGTAACATCCTTAGGGTTATTTACCGGGTGCAATATGCCCGAAAGGTCGATCTTTTTAGCTTTCCAATTTGTAAGGCCATCTTTAACCTTTAAAAACTGGACGCGGCCAACCATTTCATTTATCGTGCGGAAACCTAATTCGGCCATTATCTCGCGTAATTCTTCAGCCAAAAAGCGGAAGAGGTTTACAATGTGCTCCGGTTTTCCTGAGAATAGTTTCCTTAATTCAGGATCCTGGGTAGCAACACCAACGGGGCACGTATTTAAATGGCATTTACGCATCATTATACAACCGCCGGCAACTAATGCCGCAGTGGCAACTCCCCATTCTTCGGCACCCATAAGGCAGGCTATCGCAAGGTCGCGCCCGGTTTTCAGCTGACCGTCAGTTTGTAAAACAACCCTGCTGCGCAGCTTATTGCGTACCAGCGTTTGATGGGCTTCGGTTAAGCCAAGCTCCCAGGGTAAGCCTGCGTGTTTCACAGAGCTGATAGGAGAGGCGCCGGTACCGCCGTCATATCCGGCAATCAGAATTACGTCGGCATGCGCCTTTGCAACGCCGGCAGCTATGGTGCCAACACCGGCCTTTGAAACCAGTTTTACATTGATACGTGCAGCACGGTTTGCATTTTTAAGGTCAAATATCAGCTGTGCCAAATCCTCTATCGAATAAATATCGTGGTGCGGAGGAGGGGAGATCAAGCCAACACCGGGTGTAGAATGCCGTGTCTTAGCAATCCAGTCATCAACCTTATGACCGGGCAGCTGCCCGCCTTCACCTGGTTTCGCGCCCTGTGCCATTTTTATCTGCAGTTCATCGGCGTTGGTAAGATAGTTTGAAGTTACCCCAAAACGTGCTGACGCCACTTGTTTAATAGCCGAGCGCATAGAGTCGCCGTTAGGCAAAGGTTCATACCTTATTTCGTCTTCGCCGCCTTCGCCGGTATTGCTTTTGCCGCCAATGCGGTTCATGGCAATAGCTATAGTGCTATGGGCCTCGTGTGATATGGATCCAAATGACATAGCTCCGGTAGCGAAGCGTTTCATGATGTTTTCTGCCGGCTCAACCTCATTTATGCTGATAGATTCGCGGTGATGGGCAAAATCAAGCAATCCACGAATGGTGAAATGCTTTTCGCTCTGTTCGTTTATTTCTTTAGCATAATTTTTATAGATCGAATAGTCATTTGTGCGGGTGGCATGCTGTAATAAATGCACTGTTGTTGGATTAAACAAGTGCGATTCGCCGCGCCGTTTCCACTGATAGATACCGCCTTCAGGCAATAAATGCGGACCTGTTTTTGATCCGCCAAAACCAATCTTATGTTTGCAAAGCGACTCACGTGCTATTTCATCCAGCCCCAAACCACCTATACGGGTTACTGCACCTGAAAAATAACGGTCGACAACGGCCTGGTTAATTCCCAATATCTCAAAAACCTGGGAGCCATGATAAGATTGCAGGGTTGAAATACCCATTTTTGAGAATATCTTCAATAGCCCGTCATTAACGGATTTAACGTAATTTTTTTGAAGCGTCTTCAGATCAAGGCTGGTCTCCAGGCTGCCATTGTTTTTTAAAGTTTCAATGGTCGATAGTGCCAGGTATGGATTGACAGCGGTAGCCCCAAATGCAAGCAGGCAAGCAAAATGGTGTACTTCCCAGGTATCGCCCGTTTCAACTACCAGTCCTACAGCGCCGCGGCGGCCGCTTCTTATCAAATGGTGGTGCACAGCAGATACGGCCAGTAACGTTGGTATTGGTGCATGTTCCGAATCGATGGCCCGGTCTGATAAGATCAATACTTCAAAACCATCATCAACCGAATCTTCGGCGTAGCGGCAAAGCCTTGCGATGCCTTTTTCCAGTGAACCTGGCATGCCATCGGCATTATAATAAGTTTGAAGCGTTTTGGCATGGAACATGCCGGTATCAATACTTCTTAATTTTTCGAGTTGGTGATTTTTTAAGATAGGATGCTGCAATACCACACAATGGCAATGCATTTTATCTTCATCCAGCAAATTTCCGTTATTACCTATAAACGTAGCCAGGCTCATTACCAAACGCTCGCGGATAGGATCGATCGGAGGGTTGGTAACCTGGGCAAAAAACTGTTTAAAATAACTGGAAAGATGTTGCGGTTTATCAGATAGTATAGCCAGCGGCACATCGGTTCCCATTGAGCCAATCGGTTCTTTACCATCCAGCGCCATTGGTTTTATAATGGTATCAATATCCTCGCGGGTATAGCCAAACACTTGCTGGTAACGAAAAACGGAATCTTCTGATAAACTTGCAAATGCAAGGCGGGGCTCGGCAAGTTCACTCAACCTTATCTTATAATTTTCGAGCCAGCGCCCGTAAGGCTGGCGGGATGCTATCTGCTGCTTGATCTCGTCGTCAGTAATAATTTTACCTCTTTCGGTATCTATCAGCAACATTTTGCCGGGTTGAAGGCGACCTTTACGCAACACCAGCTTCTCATCAATATTAAGTACCCCGGCTTCAGAAGCGGCTATAACCCGTCCGTCAGTGGTAACTACAAAGCGCAAGGGGCGCAGGCCATTCCGGTCTAACAAAGCACCGATCAGCTTGCCATCTGTAAAAGTTATGGCAGCAGGACCGTCCCAGGGCTCTATCAATGTAGCGTGAAATTCGTAAAATGCTTTTTTAAGCGGGTCCATTTGCTCATTGCCATCCCACGCTTCGGGGATCAGCATCATCATTACATGTGGTAATGAACGGCCGCTATGAAGCAAAATTTCTATAATATTATCAAGGCACGCAGAGTCCGATTGGTTGTTATCAATCACCGGCAGCAGCATCTCCATTTCTTCCTGTGTAAAATAGGCCGAAGCGTATGATTTTAAACCGGAGTAAAACCAGTTTAAATTACCGGTTAAGGTATTGATCTCGCCATTATGTGCAATCAAACGGAAAGGCTGCGCCAGTTTCCAGGAAGGGAATGTATTGGTTGAGAAACGCGAATGGATCATGGCAAAGCCTGATGCAATACGCGGATCAGCAAGATCAGTAAAATACTGCCTGAGCTGATAAGTAGTTACCTGGCCCTTGTAAATTATTGTTTTACAGGATAAAGAAGTAAAATAAAAATGCTCGGCGGCGGCAGGTATGGTTTCGGTAATGGTTTTATTGATGTACCGTCTTAATACGTATAACTTACGTTCAAAGTCATCCGCATTTGTAATATGGTGAGGCCTTTGAATAAAAAGCTGTTCGGCATCCGGCTCGGCTTTGCGGGCTGTTTCGCCCACAACGGATGAATTAACGGCCAATTTACGATAGCCTAATTTATGTAAGCCCATTTTTTCAATGGCATTTCCAATTACGGTACGGCAAGCTTTTTTAAGTGCAGATTCTTTCGGAAAAAATATCATCCCAACTCCATATTCGCCTGGCTCGGGTAAGCTGATCTCCAGGTTGGAGCATTCTTCCATCAAAAATTCATGGGGTAATTGTATCAATATGCCGGCTCCGTCGCCGGTTTCAGGGTCACATCCGCATGCGCCGCGGTGTTCCATGTTTTCCAGCATGGTTAAGGCGTCGTCAATAATCTGATTGGTTTTATGGCCATTAATATTGGTTATAAAACCGGTTCCGCATGAGTCGTGTTCAAATTCTGGCCTATAAAGGCCCTGGTGGCTGTCAACTTGATCCATTGTAAAATAAATCGTTTATAAAAATGGTGTAATTACGAAGATACTGATTGGAATTTTGAATTTAAAATATCTTAAAATTTTTAAATTTATCTAAATAATATAATATTTATATGGTTTTAAATTGTCAGTTTGTTAATAAACTTCCATTAATTATTTAAATATTGTAAATGACTAACGACAGTGAGCGCGCTTTGTTATCAATTCATCTTCTACTAAATCCATATACATTACGGAAACGCGACAATTTCATTGTATGCATCAGTAAAAATTTTGATTTATTGCGTTAGATTAGTGATTAAAAAATGCACAACGATTAAAAACGATCACTAAACTTTCTTGTTTATTAAATGAATGAATACGATCAATGAAATAGCAGCCCGTTTAACTTCCTTGTGTACCGGACATAAATTTGTTGACGCTTATGTCGAATTATTTTCAGAGCATGCAGAAAGTATTGACCCTGTTTATAAAAACGAACCATTAAAGGGCCTTGCAGGTTTAATTGACAGGGAAAAGAATTTTTTGGGTTCGACAGAGGTACATGAAGTAAGAATTTCGGATGCAATATTCGCGGGTAATTACTTCAGCGTTGTCATTTCCATGGACTTCACCCGACAGGGGCAGGAAAGAAAAAAATTAGAGGAACTGGCTGTTTACAAAGTTGAAAACGGAAAGATTATAAGTCAGCAGTTTTTTATAGGTTAGCGAAACTAAATTAAACCGATCTTTTAAAGTCATCTTTCTCAATATTTCATAACTTACCGCATGAAGCTTTATCTCATTTTTGTTTTATTCCTTGTTTCAACGCTGTTTATTTATTCAACCGTCAACGCCCAGGACACTGACGGCGCCGTTACCTTTCATATTTATTCAATACATACCTCGTTTCCTGATACAGGTCGTGCAAAAGGTCACCTTTATGAAAACAAGCTGTATGCCGCTAACGAACATTATAACGACAGCATCGTACTGATCATAGCCCCGAAAAACCTTAATGTTAAGAAGAAGGTCGATCTTGTTTTTTGGTTTCATGGCTGGGGAAATAATGTAGATAGCGCGGCAATACGGTATGAACTGATTAAACAGTTTATAGCTTCAAAACGCAATGCGGTTTTGATATTAGCAGAAACTGCCCGGAATGCTCCGGATAGCTATGGAGGAAAGTTGGAAAATCCGGGCGTTTTTAAAGGCCTTGTTGCAGATATATTGCAGGGATTAAAAAGAAAAAAGCTCATTCCGGAAAATGGCGCCTCCGGCCATATCTTATTGGGTGGACACAGCGGAGCAAACCGCGTAATAGCCCGTATTATTAAAAACGGGGAAATGCCCATTGATGAAGCCATGCTTTTTGACGCTTTGTATTCTGAAACGCCGATATTTATAGACTGGTTGAAAGCGGACAAACAGCACCGCTTTATCCACCTGTCTACCAATCATGGTTACGGACCGCTCGAAGAAAGCCTTGCAATGATGAAATTACTGGATGACGATGACGTCGACTACTTAAAAATTGAGGAAACCGCATTGGTGCCTGTTCAGTTACGTGTCCATAACATTGTATTTATACATAGCCTTAAAGAACATAATGACATTGTTAACCCGGACAATTTCAGGCTGATGCTGGAAAATAATTCTTTTTTGAAAGCATTATAAAAGCCTACTTCGGGTTTTCTAAAAAATGACAATACAATTTATAAATCCCCACTAAAAATTATAAATCCCCACTAAAAAATAATTGCTCATTTCACGTAGTTTTACGTAGCATATTGCGCATAAATACCGTAATCATTTTAATAGTTGTAGCTTAATTTTACCAATACCTGGTTTATAAACTTTATTGAAATGGCTGTACGTGTAATTTGTATTAAAAAAGATGAGGGGAACTATGAAAACCCTTATTTAGCAATTGACTACCTGGAATGGGTAAATGAACGCATAAATGTTAACGGAATTACCGATCGTACTAAAATTTATGACTGGATAAAAAATGAGGACGGCGAAGCTTATATAATTGATAAATACGGGAATAAAATGTGCCTTGTGGCCGAGGTAAGTCCGCAAGGGAATAAATATGTCAGAACAACCAAAGATGAATTAGCAGACTGTTTGTTATTGCTTCCGGATTGTGCATGATTCTGGCCATTAGTCATTATTGTCACTAATCATCGGTATGGTGATAAAAGTCATTCCCCCAATTTTTAAATGGATTTTTTGAAAGATTGGAATTGTAAAACCGCTCATCGTCGCTGACTTCTTTGTTAATCCAATCGGGTTTTTCGAATTTTTCGTCTTCCTGCTTTAATTCAATTTCGGCCATCAGCAAACCTTCGTTATCTCCAGAAAATTCGTCAACCTCCCATAGTTTACCGGCGTAAGTGATCCGGTATCTTGTTTTTTCCACTTCAGATCCGGCAAAATTGTCGATCAGTTCAGTTGCATCCTTAGCAGGTATTTCATACTCGAACTCTTTGCGTGAAATGCCTGTTGAAATACCTTTAATGGTTATAAAACCATGGTCGCCGGCAAGTCTCACTCTAATTGTACGTTTTGCATCATCTAATATATACCCCTGCCTATAATGCGTGCCGGCAGGTTTTTCCAGCCGTCGCCACTTTTCGTAATCAACCAAAAACTTCCGCTCTATTTCAATTCCCATTTTAGCGCTATTAATTTAAAACCAGTTCTTTTTCCCTTGTTGTGGCTTTGTGTAAAAAATCATTGGCAATCGATCTTATTTTGCGCTCAACATTTGCGTTTATTTTTTTTATTTTAGTTACCACCGGCTTGTCATTCAGCTCAGGTGATGAAAATAGTTGTTCCGCAACAATATTATCATGCCATTTTCCAATGTTGTCCTGCAACTTATCAAGGTATTCGGTATTAAAGTTTAAAGATCCGTTTAGCGCCTTGTCGGCCAACTTGTGATTGTAAACCAAAATTTTTATCAGTTTTCGATTGGTATGCATATCGTCTGTAAACCCCGACACCGCCAGGTTCACCGAGATTTGTTGTAACTGCTGTTCGTAATAGTCGGCAATGGAGTCATTATCTATCTTTGACAATTGCTTTGCAAGTTTATTGTGGGCTTTTTTTATCGTTTTGGTAAACTTTTTGCCGTTTTGCCTAAACAGCCCGATGCCGTCTTCTATAGTTTTTTTCTGGCTGAGTTCAAATGCTTCATTTTTAAGTTTGTATCTTTCACTTAGCTGCAGGTTCATGTAAGCGTCTCTTATTTGACCCGCCTGCTTAAATATTTTCTTAACAGGTTTAAAATATTTCATCAGGCTGTGTTGTTTTGAAGTGCTTTGAAAAAAGATCAGCATAGCTTTGAGCTTTTTTATTTGCACCCTGAATTTATGCAGCGCTCCCTGATCGCCCTGCTCCAAAAAAACCATTAAATGGGCGCGCATTTCCTTCCATTCTTTATCAAGATATTTTAGTTCTTTCTTTTTCTTCATAACAGGGGTATAATAAGGTTAACGCTTTTAATCGATAAAAGATTATCTTAATAAAATTCAGAATATTTTGCCGTTAGCATAACCTGGCAATCAATTAATAAGCGTGATAATTAACATCAATATATAAAAATAAGAAATAATTTTTTAAATAGTCAGGATGAAGAAATTATTATTGAAGGTACATTTGACTATGAATAATAATGTTTAAGTTAATTATTTAAGAAAGAATTTTCGATCTCTATGGACGGTTAATTATAATCGGGACAAATAAATATTCATTGCTTAAACTTAATTATCTTTCCGCTGTCATAACAGTATAAACTCTTATTACATAATTATAATAATACCCGTTGCCATGAAAAAAATATTTGAGCTGGTGTTGCCGCTTTTAGTCATTTTTACAGGCTGTTCACCAATTATGTATACTACTTATCAGCCTGCTTATACAGATCAGGCACAGCAGGGCTATGCTAATCAGCCTCAAACCAACCAGGTATTTTACGACGAGCTGAGCCCTTATGGACAATGGGTTGATTATCCTGATTATGGTTATGTATGGCAGCCAAATGTGGATGTCAATTTCAGGCCTTACGATACCAATGGCAACTGGGTATACAGCGACTATGGCTGGACATGGGTGTCTGATTATAGCTGGGGCTGGGGGCCGTTTCATTACGGCAGATGGTTTTATGACAATGGTTACGGATGGTTATGGTTACCCGGCGACCAGTGGGCCCCTGCATGGGTTACCTGGGGGCAGTCTGGGAATTACTATGGATGGGCACCCATCCCCCCGCGGGCAGATATAAACCGCGGCTGGAGGCCACAGAATAATGACTGGAACTATGTTGACGCCCGCCATATAACTACAGTAAACGTTCATAATTATGTGGTAAGGAATAACGTTACAGTTGTTAATAATACCACCATTATTAATAATATAAATACCGGTGGTGGAAATGGCCGTAATGGAATGATATTATATAACCGCGGTCCACGATCCATAGATGTGGAAAATACGACCCATACCTCCATTCAGCCGGTTAAGATCAATGAAAGCCCAAGGCCCGGGCAATCGTTAACGGGCGGCCAGCTTACCGTATATCGCCCGGCAATAAAACAGAATGTTGCTCCGGGTAATACCGCACCTGCACCTCAAAGAGTAATAACT
>JAQNCM010000175.1 GCA_029237615.1 Mucilaginibacter sp. | reverse complement strand
GATGTACGGCTAATGGGCCAAAACCGGCTTCCAATACCGCCTGCCATTATAATGGCATAGTAGTTTTTGTTCATATGTGATTAAACAATTTTCATTAAAGTTGTTTGTTTTCCGTTGATAATAAAACTATAATGAACTTTTTATGCTGATTTTGTTTATCGGCAGTTCATGATGGTTTTATTTGGTAAATGCGGGGGCAAAATTGGTTAATAATTTGTAAAATATGAATTAAATAGAACTAAATAAACACGTGTAACAAATACTTGATGTTAAACGGGATAAATAAACAAATTGTTTTTCATAGAATAATCATTTTTGTATAAAATTTTAAAGTAATTCCATCGTTTATTGAGAAAAATTTGTTACTTTAAACTTTTAATACGTTTAAATACAATCAAGATTATATAAATAATGATAGAAACGAAAAAGTCGCTTTTTGATAACCTCCAGAATTTTTTTGGATTCGATAATTTTAAGGGAGAGCAGGAAGCGATCATAACTAATATACTGGCGGGGAACGATACGTTTGTGATTATGCCTACCGGTGGTGGCAAATCTATGTGTTATCAATTGCCGGCCCTGATGAGTGAAGGTACAGCAATCGTAATTTCTCCGCTTATAGCTTTGATGAAAAACCAGGTAGACCAGTTAAGGGCTTTTGGGGGATCAGACAGCATAGCGCATTTTTTAAATTCATCATTAACAAAATCAGATATCGGCAGGGTAAAAGAAGACGTATTGGCGGGTAAAACCAAATTACTTTATGTTGCTCCCGAATCGCTTACCAAACAAGAAAATATCGATTTTTTGCGTCTTAACCAGGTGTCGTTTGTTGCTGTTGACGAGGCGCATTGTATATCTGAGTGGGGACACGATTTTCGTCCCGAATACCGCAAAATAAGGCAGGTGATCAGTAATATCGGTGATAACATCCCAATTATTGCGTTAACTGCTACGGCTACTCCAAAAGTTCAGCAGGATATTCAAAAGAACCTGCAAATGAATAACGCCACCATTTACAAATCGTCATTTAACCGGTCGAACCTGTTTTATGAGGTACGTGCCAAACGGAACGTTATCAAAGAGATTGTAAAGTTCGTAAAACAAAACCAGGGAAAATCCGGAATAATATATTGCCTGAGCCGTAAAAAGGTGGAAGAAGTTGCAGAAGCGCTAAATCTTAATGGCGTTAAGGCACTGCCATACCATGCCGGTTTGGATCCAAAAGTTCGTGCCGATACGCAGGATAAGTTTTTGATGGAGGATGTGGACGTTATTGTGGCCACCATTGCCTTTGGTATGGGCATTGACAAACCCGATGTACGTTATGTGATACATCACGATGTACCCAAGAGCATGGAAGGCTATTACCAGGAAACCGGGCGTGCGGGCCGTGACGGTGGCGAAGGAGTATGCGTTGCTTTTTATTCTGAGAAAGATATCGATAAACTTCAGAAATTCATGAAGGATAAACCGGTTGCGGAACGTGAAATTGGCACGCAGATATTAAAAGAGGTAATTGATTATGCCGAATCATCGGTGTGTCGCCGTAAGCAGTTGCTGCATTATTTTGGCGAAAACTTTAATGAGGCAGGTTGCAATAATATGTGCGATAATTGCAGTTCATCCAAGGAACATTTTGACGGTGAGTTTCATCTGCACAAAGCATTGAGCCTGATTAAGCAAATCGGTGAAAAATTTGATGATCATCATATCATCAGCATCCTGATAGGAGAGGAGAATGCCCAAATAAAGAACTATGAGCATGATCTGCTTGATTATTATGGCTCGGGTAAGGAAGAAGGGCTCAATTTGTGGAACTCCTTATTACGCCAGGCGCTTTTGAATAACTTTCTTGCAAAAGATATTGACCAGTACGGGTTATTGCATTTAACTAAAACAGGTAATGCATTTATAGAAAATCCTTACAGTATTCGTTTTATATTGAACAGACCGATTGAGGCGACAGACGATGATGATTCGGAAGATGGTCCAAAACAAGGAGGCGGAGCTTTAGATACGGAATTACTTCAAATGCTGAAGGATCTGCGTAAAAAATTGGCCAAGCAAAAGGGACTGCCTCCGTTTGTAATATTCCAGGATCCATCGCTGGAAGAAATGTGTACCCATTACCCTATCACTACCGACGAATTAAAACAAATTTCGGGAGTGGGAGCGGGGAAAGCCCTGAAATTCGGCAAACCCTTTACTGATCTGATCCAGAAATATGTTGAGGATAATGACATTGACCGTCCTGTTGATATGGTAATTAAAAGTGCGGCAAATAAATCGGCACTTAAAGTTTTCATTATTCAAAATATCGACCGTCATTTAAACCTGGATGACATTGCCGCATCAAAAGGCCTTTCATATGAAGAAATTTTGAAAGAAGTGGAGACCATTGTTAATTCGGGTACCAAGCTTAATCTGAACTATTATATAGACGAGGTTATTGATGAGGACAAACAGGAGGAAGTATTTGATTATTTCCGTACTGCCGAAGTTGATTCAATAGATAACGCACTTGCCGAGCTGGGTAACGAGGATTATACACGTGAAGAGGTGCAGTTAATGCGGATAAAGTTTTTATCAGAAATGGGTAATTAAATAAGCCCAAACCTGAAAGTATAAAGCCCAAAGCCATTTATAGTTTTGGGCTTTATTATTGAACGACCTCTAAACGCTTAACTTCCAATAACTACTTCGCAATTATTTTAAATTCCGTTCTGCGGTTCAATTTGCGGCTTTCTTCCGACGTATTTGGGGCTATCGGCTGTGTTTCGCCATAGCCTTTGTAAACCAGCTTTGCAGCATCAATTTTATTGGTGATAAGATATTGATAAACAGCCTTTGCCCTGTTCTCAGATAATAGTTGGTTTGCCTCGTTATTGCCTACATTATCGGTATGCCCTGATATTTCGATATGAACGGTAGGGTTCTCATTTAAAAATTCAACCAGTTTTTGCAGCTCAGAAAGAGACTCAGGTCTCAGGTCAAATTTATTGATATCAAAAAAGATGTTGTTAAGGATTACCTTATTTCCAACCTCAATTGGTTGAAGCAACACCGTTATGTTAAAAGGATTTTTTGATTCATGCCCTATCAAAGAAAAGTTCTCTGAATGGAAGAGATACCCGCTTTTTGAAATGTTTAAACCATAGTTTTTGCCGGAGGTAAGCGTAGCCAAAAAGTTTCCCTGGGTTGCATCGCTGTAATCCTGATAAACCGGGACATTTTTTTGAAGATCAATTATTTCCACAGCCACCTCCAGCGGTTGCATAGTTTGGGCATCACTTACTTTTCCTTTTACATAAGTAACAATATGGGGCCTTAAGTTTGGCGGCAATTCAAAAGTATAAATATCATAGCCTCCTAAGCCATCCAGGTGATTTGATGAAAAGAAAGCATACGTTCCGTTTGCGGTTAAACTCAATCCATTTTCGTCGCCGCTTGAGTTAATCGGGTAACCGAGATTTTCAGGTTTTTGCCATTTGCCATCCTTGTCCATACGGCTTACAAAAAGATCTTTCCCCCCCAGGCCAGGCCATCCGTTTGAACAGAAGTATAAGGTGCTGTCGTCAGGATGAATAAAAGGCGATTGCTCGTCAAAAGAAGTATTAATATTAGGCCCCAGGTTTTCCGGCTCACCCCAGCCTTTTTCACTTAAGGCAGATCTCCAAATATCATAACCGCCATAACCGCCTTTGCGGTTACTTACAAAATAAAGGGTACGCCCGTCTGCACTGATGGATGGCTGTGACTCCCACCCGGAGGTATTCACAGGTGGCGGTAAATCAAAGGGCTTCGCCCAGTCTTCACCTTTTTTTTGCGAAATATAAATGTCGCAGCGTCCAAGACCGTCGGGCCTGTTACATCCGGTAAAAAAAAGGTACTTGCCATCCTGCGAAATGGATTGTGCACCCTCGTTGTATTGGGGGGTGTTAATACGGTCGCTTAAATAAGTTGCTGTTTGCCATTTACCATTAACTTTAACGCTCTTATAAAAATCTTCGTTATTATTTATTTTACGCGTAAATATCAGCGTACTTTCATCTGCAGTGGCCACCGGCAGGTATTCATCATTGGCTGTGTTAATTGCCGGGCCCATATTTATGGGTTTAAAAGGAACCGGGTGTGAAATGGCCTGCATGCTGAATTTACAATCCAGGATCAGCTTCTGTGCATAAAAATTATTCTGCGCCGTAATATCCGGATAGGTCAAATACTTATTAAGATGCTGAAGCGCATCGTTATAGTGTGACTCGTTTACTTCTTCCTCACCGATTTTGAGATAAACAGAGCGGTTAAAATCAGGATTGAGTTCAATCACTTTATCATACTGTTCTATGGCAAGTTTATGTTGATGCATACGCCGGTATATATCGGCTAAAACCGCGTGTGCCTCTACAAATTTACCATCAGCTTCAATAGATTGTTTTAATTGAGTTACCGCATCCTCATATAGATTTTCGTCCAAACTCTCATTGGCTTTGGCAAAATATTTTATAGCTTCCTTATTAGAGGTAGTGTATTGCCTTGGCTGAGCAAACGCTAAAATCGGCAAAAAAAATAACAGAAACGAGAAAAATTTAACTCTCATTCGGCTTGATACGTGGATTTGTATCCTAAGTTACATATATTATGGGATATTTAAATATTTATGCGTTTGCAGCGAGATCTCCCATTGAGGATTGTTCATTACATAGTCAACAATAAGCGGGGTCATTTCTTTTGATTTTGACCATTCAGGTTGCAGGTAAAGTTTGCAGCTAGCTGATACCAGCTTTGCGTTTTGTTCGGCAAATGAAAAATCTGATTTGTTGAAGATAATTACTTTAAGCTCATCAGCATGTGCTGCCACATTTGGAACCGGCGCCTTGAATTTTTTGGGCGATAAACAAATCCAATCCCAATGACCGGATAAGGGATAAGCTCCCGAGGTTTCAATAAATGTTTTGATTCCTTTACCCTGGAGCCCGGCGGTTAAATAATCAAGATTATAAATTAAAGGTTCGCCGCCTGTTACTACCACAGCTTTTGAAGGGTGTTTTGCTGCGTTTTCAACAATTGCATCTGCTGCAGTAAGTGCATGTAGTTCGGCATTCCAGCTTTCCTTAACATCACACCAATGGCAGCCTACATCGCATCCGCCCAAACGGATAAAATAAGCAGCTTTACCTGTATGATATCCCTCGCCCTGTATCGTGTAAAACTCTTCCATTAAAGGAAGCAATGTGCCGTCTTCCGGAATCTGGTGTGCCATAATGAAGCACAAAAGTACGGTTTTAAGGGGAAAGCGGAAAGCTAAAAGCTGAAAGCCCGGAACCTACGCATGAAAATTACATTGTAATAATAAAAAAGCTTTCGGCCAGGGCAAACGCATTAAAATAATTCTGTCCATTATCGCTCCAAAACCGTCTGCATAGAGGAGGCTCCTATGGAGCCGTAAACTTTTCGTTTTTTTCTATAAACAGGCTATTCCGCCGGAGCCAATAACTCGTTTTGTAACATTCATTTGACTCCGGCGGAATAGCCTGTTTATAGAAAAATTCAATCCCCATATTATGGCTTCCTCGGAGCTTCCTTTAACTAACTATTTAATCCAAACATTCCTTAAATTATTTAATACGTTTGTCCTGAGCTTTCGGCTTTGGTCTTTTAGCTTTCAGTTTTTTTTACTAACATTACTTAAAATTTTGCATATGAAAAAATTTTATTACC
>JAQNCM010000592.1 GCA_029237615.1 Mucilaginibacter sp. | reverse complement strand
TATTCAGCAGGCTATCAAAACCATTTGCAAAGCGGGCGGAGAAATGCACACTGGCAATTTTCAGCTCTGCGATATTTTGAAGGGGAACGAGATATTTATCATTATTTAACAACACGATGGATTGGGCCACCTTTTGTTCTTCCTTTACATACTCCATGCCTGGGCTTTGCGCACAGGCCGAATGTAATAGGGTAATAGCCAATAAAACTAATAAAAAGCTACTGCGCCTATTTCTTATCATATACTTTTTCTCCGTTTATATAGGTTTTTAAAACTTTCACCGCAGGTAAACCGGCACCTTTTACTTTCATAATGTCATTATCCAATATTACAAAATCGGCATACTTGCCCGGTTCAATGCTGCCTTTTTCTTTTTCTTCAAAATTGGCTTTGGCTGCCCAGATGGTCATCCCCTTTAAGGCTTCCACCCTGCCCAGCGCATTTTCGGATTGAAAGCCGCCTTGCGGAAAGCCCTTCAGGTCCTTACGCTCAACTGCTGCATAAAAGGTATACAGCGGATTGATGGCTTCCACCGGAAAATCGGTACCCAAAGGTATCCAGCCATTTTGATCCAGTAGTTGCTTATAAGCATAAGCTGTTTTTACCCGTTTCGGGCCCAGGCGCTGTGCGGCCCAGTACATATCAGAGGTAGCATGGGTGGGCTGCACCGATGGAATGATGTTATAATCGCCAAAGTATTTAATGTCCTCCGGCGATACAATTTGCGCATGTTCAATGCGCCAGCGGCGGTCGTTCTTTCCCTTTAATACCCCGGCATATATTTTTAATATCAGCCGGTTTGCCGAATCGCCAATGGCGTGGGTGCACATTTGAAAGCCTTTGTCGGCAATCATTTTGGCTACCTGTTCAAAATGCTGCGGACTGCTCAGTAAAAAGCCGCGCCAGTTTTTTTGATCGGCATAGGGCTTTAACAAACATGCGCCTCTTGAGCCCAGCGCGCCATCGGCATACACTTTAAATGACCGTACATCCAAACCCGGCGTTTTATAGATGCCGCGCTTAAACAGGTAATCATAATTCTCCTGTTTATCTTCCAGCATCACATACATCCGCATTTTTAACGCGCCTTTATGCTGCAGCTCCGCAATAATATTTACCAGGGTATAAGGCAGCCCGCAATCATCAACGGTGGTTAAGCCCACGGCAAAACAATTTTTCTGCGCATCTAAAAATGCGTTTTGTATAGTCTGTTCAGAAGGTTCGGATATTTTACGACGGATAATACCCATCGCATTATCAACCAGCATACCGGTAAGCTTTCCTTTAACGGTCTCTATTTCGCCGCCGGCAATAGTTTGGCCCGGCTTTATACCGGCAATATTTAATGCTGCCTGGTTGGCAACAACAGCATGCCCATCAACACGGGTTAATATTACCGGCCTTACCGGGAACAAGGAATCTAATTTTGCTTTGTTGGGAAACTGTTTTACTTTCCACTTATTTTGGTCCCAGCCATTGCCTATTATCCACCCTTCAGGATTTCGGTCGGCATAGCTCATTACCGAGTCAACTACCTCGTTCCAGCTTTGGGTTCCTTTAAGCTTAACTTCCTGTAAGGTTAACCCGTAACGGAAAAAGTGGGTATGCGCATCAATAAAGCCGGGATAAACAGATTTACCATGCGCGTCAATTACTTCATGCGCCAGGTACTTTTGTTCCAGCGTATCGGCGTTGCCAACGGCTATAATTTTGCCGGTTTTTACCACAAAAGCCTGTGCGATGGTAAAATGATCGTCGACCGTATATACTACCGCGTTTTTTATCAGGAGATCGGCATTATACTCTTTTTGCTTGCAGGCTGCCACTAAAAGCAGCAATGCGGGCCATAGTTTCTTCATAAAGGTAAGTAGTAATGCCAAATATATTTATACTTAAAAGTAAATACAACTATGTAACCATAAAGTTGAGTAAAATGTGAAGGGTTTAGCATTTCAATATGCAAACTTATCCTATAATTAAATGTACTTATATACCAAACCAATACCGAGATTTGTACTGTAGCCTAAAGTATGGCATCAAATATTTAATTTAGCATCGGAAAAAGATCTGTCAAAAGGCAGAGAAGGGAAATTGTAATAAATGTCAGATATAATTCAGCTTTTACCGGATTCAGTTGCCAACCAGATTGCCGCGGGCGAAGTGGTACAGCGACCAGCATCCGCGGTTAAGGAATTGATTGAAAATGCGATAGATGCCGGGGCCGATAAAATTCAGCTGATCATCAAAGACGCCGGAAAATCATTAATACAAGTTATTGATAATGGCTGCGGCATGAGCCTTACCGATGCGCGCATGGCCTTTGAACGGCATGCCACTTCTAAAATAAAAAAAGCCGAAGACCTTTTTGCCATACGTACTATGGGTTTCCGGGGTGAGGCCATGGCCTCCATTGCCGCCATTGCACAGGTTGAGCTAAAAACCCGCCGCTATGAGGATGAGCTGGGCACCTGCATTATCATAGAAGGCTCAGCAGTATTGAGCCAGGAAGCCTGCTCGGCCAATACCGGCACCTCCATCTCCGTAAAAAACCTGTTTTATAACATCCCGGCACGCCGGAACTTCTTAAAGAGCAACCCGGTAGAAATGCGCCACATTATTGACGAATTTCAACGGATAGCGCTGGCAAATCCGCTGGTATTTTTTACGTTGCATCATGACGGACAGGAAGTTTATCATTTACCGGGCACGGCATTGAAACAACGCATGGTGCACCTGTTCGGCAATGGCTATAACGAGCGGCTGGTTCCGGTTGAAGAGGATACTACCATTATCAGGCTGCACGGATTTGTGGGTAAACCTGAGTTCGCCCGCAGAACACGCGGTGAACAATTCTTTTTTGTAAACAACCGCTTTATAAAGGATGCGTATTTAAACCACGCGGTATTAACGGCTTTTGCCGAACTCCTGGCAGATGATACTTTCCCGCTATATGTGCTTTTTATTGATATCGACCCATCCAAAATTGACATCAACGTACATCCAACTAAAACGGAGATCAAGTACCAGGATGAAAAATCAATCTATGCCATTATCCGGGCGGCTGTAAAACGGTCGTTAGGCAAATACAATATCACGCCAAGCCTTGACTTTGACCAGGAAAATAGTATTGAGCATCTGATCACGTCAAAACCGTTTGAGCAGATAGTGGCGCCGGTTATTGCTTTTAACCCGGATTTTAATCCGTTTACGGATAAGAAAGCCGACCGGCAGGTCCCATATTTCCGTGATACCGGGGACAGCTCCCCTATTCCAAAAAATTGGGACACCTTGTATGAGATCAGCAAGAAAGGGCCGGAAACACAACACGAAATACATACTGAAAAGATAATTGCCATTGATGAGCAGGAAATAAGCAAGTCAAGCGAGCGGCAGTTTTTCCAGGTGCATAACCGTTTTATACTATCGCAAATTAAATCAGGGGTGATGCTCATCAACCAGCAGGCCGCTCATGAACGGGTGTTGTATGAACGCTTTTTGCAGCAGTTGGAAAGCCATTCAGGCGTTAGCCAGCAAAGTTTATTTCCGCAATCAGTTACACTAAACAGCAGTGATTTTGAGTTATTAAGGGAGCTTTTGCCGGATATCCGCGCCCTGGGTTTTGATATACGTGAGTTTGGAAAAAACACGGTAGTGGTTGAGGGTGTTCCGGCTGAATTGAATAATGTAGGGGAGCATGAATTATTGGAACACTTGCTGGAAGGTTTTAAAAATAACCAGGCCATTTTAAAACTGGATAAACGCGATAACCTGGCGAGGGCGCTGGCGCGTAATGCCGCCATTAAAACAGGCACCAAATTATCATCCGAGGAAATGAATTTACTAACAGACCAGCTTTTTGCCTGTCAAATGCCTAATGTTGCGTTAAATGGTAAGCCTGTAATTACTACCTTTACCTTAAATGAATTAGCAGAACGATTTGAAAAATAGATAATATCCCTGTAAAACACTTATATGCAATCTCCTTTAGCCAATATACCGCCGGTTGTAAAAAACCTGCTTATAATTAATGTTATCTGTTTCCTGCCATCGTTATTTTATACCCATGGTTTTAATACCGATACCGACCCAATAGCCGCCCTATTTGGCGTTTACTACTTTGATTCGCCTAACTTCCGGGTATGGCAGATCATTACGCACATGTTTATACATGGCGGTTGGGCGCATATTTTCTTTAATATGTTCGCGCTGTATTCGTTTGGTACAGCCGTGGAATATATTATGGGGTCAAAACGTTTCTTTAATTTTTATTTGATCTGCGGTTTGGGGGCCATTGCCTTGCAAATGATAGTGCAGGCGGTAGAAGTACATTCTATTACCGGAAGCTTTACTATAGCGCAGCCGGCATTGGAGCAATCCTACCTGCAATATGGCGAACATGCCCAAAAGCTATTTGATATTTATCATGGCGATATGGTGGGCGCTTCGGGCGCGATATTTGGTGTGCTGATCGCCTTTGGCATGATCTATCCCAATGCTGAGCTGATGATTTTATTTATTCCGGTACCGGTTAAAGCAAAATACATCATTCCGGTGTATGTATTAATTGAGCTGGGATTAGGAGTTGGGCAGTTTGGCGGCGATAACATAGCGCATTTTGCACATTTAGGCGGTGCAATACTGGGCTTTATCCTGGTTAAAACATGGCGGTTACAGGGCCCCAAAGACTTTTACAGTTAATTACAGTAATAATCGACAGGTTGTTATATGAATACATTTTGGAATACTTTATATTACCGTACGTTTAAAACCAGCAGTAAATTATACCTGCTGATAGCTATTAACGTTATTGTTTTTTTGGCGATCAATATACCCGCGGTACTGGAGCAGCTTACCATGCGCAGTGACCTGATTGCTTCCTATACTTATGATTATTTAGCCCTGCCTTCCTATTTGCCAAAACTGTTAAACCGTTTCTGGACACCGCTTACCTACATGTTTATGCATGATGGTATTTTGCATATCTTGTTTAACATGCTTTGGCTTTATTGGATGGGGCAAATATTTGAAGAGTTTTTAGG
>JAQNCM010000170.1 GCA_029237615.1 Mucilaginibacter sp. | reverse complement strand
AGCACTTTATTTTAATAATGAACCCCGACTCGACTCCATACAGCCGGTACTTACTTTTGTAAAAAAGGATGTGGATGTAATGATCAAAAGCTTCAGGTGGAAGTAGATTTGGGGATTAGCGGCTGGAGGTCAGAGATTAGTAAAATCAACAAACCTTTAACATCGGGATATGCATAAACTTCATCTATATTTTATCTTCACTTTATTATACTGCTTACCAGCAGCAGCACAGGTTCAGTTCCCTGCAATAGATGTGCAGCACTACAATTTTGCTATCAGTTTAAATGATAAAAATGACACTATTAAAGGTGCCGCCACTGTTCAGGTTAAGTTTTTAAATGAGCTGTCGTCCTTCAGTCTGAATCTGGTAAAACAGAACAGTAAGGGAAAAGGAATGCTGGTATCTGCAATAAAAGAAAATAACAGGAATGTTCCTTTTGTGCAGGATAGTGATGTTTTGGTTATCAATGCCGTCGCAAAAAATAACAGTATCCATAGCTATACGATTACTTATAAGGGCGTTCCTGTTGATGGCCTGATCATTTCAACCAATGAATTTGGTCACCGTACTTTTTTTGGAGATAACTGGCCAAACCGTGCGCACAACTGGCTGCCGTGTGCAGATTATCCTGCTGACAAGGCAACGGTCGATTTCGTGGTTACCGCTCCCGCTCATTACCGGGTGGTAGCAAACGGGGCAAAAATCGCAGAAACTAACCTGTCCAACAATTTGAAATTAACACACTGGAAAGAAACCGCCCAAATCCCCACCAAAGTAATGGTAATTGGTGTGGCCGATTTTGCAGTGGATTATACCGGAGATGTAGGCAATATTCCGGTTTATACCTATGTTTTTACTGAAAATAAGAATGAAGGGTTCAAAAGTTATGCGGTGGCAAAAGAGATTCTGCCTTTCTACATAAAAAATGCAGGCCCGTACGCTTATGAAAAATTAGCCAACGTACAGTCGAAAACCATATTTGGCGGCATGGAAAACGCAGGCGCTATTTTTTACTTTGAAAAGTCCGTTACCAGTAAGGGCATTGAAGAACTGATGGCGCACGAAATTGCCCACCAATGGTTTGGCGATGCCGCAAGTGAAAAGAGCTTTGCGCATTTATGGCTGAGCGAGGGCTTTGCCACCTATATGACCAATCTTTACCTTGAAAACAAGTACGGCGCCGATACCTTAAAAAAACGATTAAGTGCTGATAGAACTACCGTGTTTCGCTTTGAAAAAAAACGGTTAACACCGGTGGTAGATACCGCAGTAAAAGATAATTATATGCAATTGCTGAATGCAAACAGCTATCAGAAAGGCGGCTGGATACTGCACATGCTAAGGCGCATGTTAGGAGATGATATTTTTTGGAAAGGTATTCGTAATTATTACGCAAAATATAATGGCAGCAATGCCAATACTGATGATCTGCGCAAGGTTATGGAAAAAACAAGCGGTCAGGATTTAAAGCAATTTTTTAATCAATGGCTTTACACCGCAGGCCATCCGCAATTGAACATTCGCTGGAAATATAATGCCGATAGCAAAGTTATTGAGCTGAATATTGATCAGCAGCAAAATGTATTGTATGAGTTTCCGTTACAGGTAGCTATCGATAGCAAATTGTTTACCATTGGCATCAAAGACAAAAACACCCTTGTTCAGCTCCCGGTAACCGGAAAACCAACCGATATAAAAATAGACCCGGATGTTAATTTGCTGGCGGGGTATGAAGTAACCGCGCTGTAATTATATTGGCAGGTGTTTATAGCGTTAAACGCCTTGTCCGCAATCTCTTTACACCACGGTGAACTAATATTGCCCAAAATTCCGTATTTTTGTACGCTTTTTGTAACCCTGCATCCGCCTGTTAACAAAGTATCTATTTTTTTAGTCGGACCTGGTTACAAATTGATCTTCGAAAAATATTATGTTAGAAAAGTTAGAAGCGATATTCCAACGCTGGAAAAATGTTGAAACCGAGCTGAGCAGTCCTGATGCCATGGCTGATATGAAACGCTTTGCCCAGCTGAACAAAGAATATAAAGACCTTGCCAAGGTTGTGGACCAGTATAATATCTACCGCAACATTATGAGCAATATTGATAGTAACAAAGAGATATTAGCCACCGAAAAGGATGAGGAATTCCGCGAAATGGCTAAAGCTGAACTCGATGAGCTACTGGTTAAGCAGGATGAAATGGAAGAAGCGATCCGTGTGATGCTGATACCCAAAGATCCTGAAGACTCAAAAAATGCCATTATTGAAATACGTGGCGGCACGGGCGGCGATGAAGCTGCTCTGTTTGCAGGTGATCTTTACCGCATGTATATGCGTTATTGCGAAAGGCGCGGCTGGAAAACCGAATTGGTTGATTATACAGAAGGTACATCAGGCGGTTATAAGGAAATTGTTTTTAACATTAACGCCGAGGACGCCTACGGTAATTTAAAATATGAATCGGGCGTTCACCGGGTGCAGCGTGTGCCCGATACAGAAACCCAGGGGCGCGTGCACACTTCTGCGGCAACCGTTGTAGTGTTGCCCGAGGTTGACGAATTTGATATCGACCTGCAGGTTAGTGATATCCGTAAAGACTTGTTTTGTGCTTCAGGGCCTGGTGGTCAATCAGTAAATACTACTTACTCTGCAGTAAGGTTAACGCATTTGCCAAGCGGTATTGTTGCACAATGCCAGGACCAAAAATCACAGTTAAAAAACTATGATAAGGCGCTGCAGGTATTGCGCTCAAGGGTGTATGAAATGGAGCTGCAAAAGCACCTGGAAATAACTTCTAAAAAGCGTAAAACTATGGTCTCCACAGGCGACCGTTCTGCCAAAGTCCGCACCTATAACTATCCCCAGGGCCGCTTAACTGAGCATCGTATAGGCTTAACAATATATAACTTAGCAGGCGTAATGAACGGCGATCTGCAGGATATAATGGAAGCCTTGCAATTTGCGGAGAATGCAGAAAAGCTTAAAGAAGGAACAATAGCCTGATGATAAAAAGCCGAAAGGTAAATTAATCATCAGGTAACAGTCATTTTTACGCCGGTATCGTCCGCTTCTTTTACTAAAAGCCCCTTTTCATCTTATTTTCATAATAGGCAGCTACTTTAGTTATGTAAACGGTAGCTAAAATCCTTTTTATATCGGTTTTACAGCAACGGTTTTGCAGTGATACAAGTGTATCGTGCTGTAAATTAAGTGTGTACATTTAAATTATTTGCATATGTTGGCAATAAAAACTTTAACCCCTGGTGCTATTATTTTAAGGCGTTTGGTACGTCTGATGGGTGACCGGTTTGAAATTAGTGTAGTTAGCAATAACCATATTTGGGCTGAGGAACGAATTGACGACGCAATAGCCGAAATAAACCGTGTAGAAAAGTTGCTAAGCGCCTTTAGCGACGACAGTTCTATAAATGAAATTAATCGTAATGCCGGTATAAAGCCGGTAAAAACCGATGCTGAAATTTTCAGGCTGATTGACCGCTCGTTACAAATTGCCGACCTTACCCATGGTGCGTTTGATATCACGTATTATGCGGGCGATAAAGATTCTCGCGACTTTGATAATACCCCCGATAAAGTTTCTGTAAAAGCAGCCTTAGGCCGTATAACCTATAAAAATGTAGTACTTGATGCAAAAGAGCAAACCGTTTTTTTGAAACAAAAAGGTATGCGTATAGGGTTTGGTGCAAATAGCCGCGGCTATGCCGCGGACAGGGCTAAGTATATATTGCAAATGGGCGGAGTAAGCAGCGGTGTTATTAATGCCGGAGGTGACTTGCTTACCTGGGGTGCACAGCCTGATAACGAACCATGGACTATCGCGACTGCTGACCCGGCACAAAAAGAACATCTTTTTGCAAATATTGATATCAGCAATATGGCTGTCGCTACCTCTGTGCAGGTTCAAACACACACCGCAACTATAAACAAAAAACAGTTGAATGCAATTAATCCTAAAACAGGGTTTCCGGTTAGTGGAATTAAAAGCGTAAGTATTATTAGCCCGAGTGCCGAATTAGCTGATTCAATGACAACGCCGGTTTTTTCGATGGGTATTAACGCAGGGCTGTACTTAATAAATCAGTTGAATCAAATAGCCTGCATTGTTATCGATGATCATAACCGCGTTTACACGTCGAAAGATGTGGCCGTTTTTAATTGATCTGAAATTAAATTAATTATTCATCCTGTCAATGAATATATTAAACTAAATTTAGCTACCGGTTAAACGGTGGTTTGATATAAATTATAACCCCGGTAAAGACCTTTAAATAACCCCAATTATATTGTTCAAATAAGTTTTGAATTGAGCGTGAAAGCTAAATTCATTGTAATTAAATTATGAATTATAGATACGACCCACAAACCGGGTGGCTTTTAAGGTTAATATAAATACTATACTATTTGAAAGTAATTTTACCAACTCCCCCTTCTCAATGATAAAGTGGTTTGCGTATATTGTCGTGTTATTGATATTTGCACCATATTTATTATCTGCTAAAATAAAAAATAGCCGTTCTGATAATTTACATATAAGTTTGTTGTCTTTTAAAGAAGGACTGACTGATACTATCATTACAAAAAAAACAAAAAAACAGGAACAGGAAGACAAGAAGATTAAAGAAGTAGCAAAGGCCAAAAAACAGCCCAAGCCAGAGAAGATTGAACCTGAAAGTAACACGGCACCCTCAAGCCCTAAACAAAGGCCTAAAAGACAGCGCAGGCCCGAAGGTTTGGACAGGCCGCCGGAAATACCCAGGAGAAATGGCAACTAACTATCCGGAAACCCATTTTATTGCATATTAATGAGACAACTTTTTACATTGCTTTTTCTTTTAATTTGTACTGTTGCAAATGCTGTAACCTTAAAGCTTACCTATTCAGCAGGCAGGTTTACTCATCTTATTGCTGACACTGATACCGTATTCAGAAAGCAATCTGTGTCGGTTGGGGTTAATTATGGTAGCGATATTTTGTTTTTTGGGCGTACCGGGCCAATAAAATATCCTTTTTTGAGCACTGATGCTATTTATAATGCAAAATCTGGACTTTTTGTTTACGCGTCAGGATTTAAAGTTTTGGGCTATAAGCCGTTGATTGATGAAATTGATCTGGGTGCCGGATACTTATTTAATTATTCTAAAAAGTTCACAGGTACTATAAGCTATAACAGGTTCATATTTAATAAAGACGCGGCAGCAGTAATAAAATCTGCATCATCAAACGATATTAATTTTAAAAATACTTTCGACTGGAAGTTTGCCAAATCAAGCATTACTACCGATTACCTGTTTGGAGATGCGAATGATTATTTTATTACCTTAAGTACGTCAAAACACATTGAAACCAATTTTAGTGTTTTTGATGACAAGGATTACCTTTCCTTCGATCCTACCGTAAGCGCCATTTATGGAACTCAAAACTTTGTTGGTAAATACTATACAGAACACCCGAATAAGTTTGATGTAGACAATTATATATCTGCGAACGGTGGACCTACGTCTCCCAATTATAACAACGGACGATTTAATGCACTTAATTATAGCATTAAATTGCCAATAGCGTATAACCGGCCTCATTATACATTTGAAGCATCCTGGAAATATTCAATTCCCGTTAATGTGGAGGGGGCGTTAAAAAACCACCATGAAGTTTTCTTTAATCTAACATTTTTCTATCTTTTTTATTAAGTCAGGCATGAACGTTTTAATTATTGAAGATGAAAAGGCCCTTGCAGACGAACTGGAAATTTTCCTGAATAATTATAACTACATCTGCGAAGTATGCTATAATGGTACTTCAGGGTCCGAAAAAATTGCGGTTAATCTTTACGACTTTATTTTGATAGACCTTGGTTTGCCGGACTATGATGGGTTAGACCTCCTTAAAGAGGCAAAGAAATATAATCCGGAGGCGGTTTGCATCATATTAACTGCCCGTGCCGAAGTTTATGACCGGATAAAAGGCCTGGATCTCGGTGCTGATGATTATTTACCCAAGCCTTTTTCTTTGCTGGAACTGCAAAGCAGAATGCAGGCTATAACCCGCAGAAAGTTTGGTTTAAAGCAGAACCTTATTGACCTGGGCGGGTTTTTAATAAATCTTACTGATCGTACCATTGCCTATTATAACACTGAAATCAGCACCATTACCAAAAAGGAGTTCGATTTAATAGCCTATTTAATATTACACAAAAACCGCACATTAACGCGTTCTCAATTAAGTGAACATATTTGGGGAAGTATTGTAAATGATGATTACGACTCTAATTATATTGATGCACATATCAAAAATATCCGTAAAAAATTAAATGTTCATGCGTCGCCGGATTGGCTGGAAACCGTGCGCGGCCTCGGTTACAAAATAAAGATCAACGCTTAAGTATTTGAAACTAAAAACAAAACTTACCCTGTTTAATGCCATCTCAAAACTGGTAATCGTAACCATTTTTGTGTTGCTTTTACCCGCGCTGATCAAAAATATCAATCAAAATTATACCGATAGCAGGCTTCGCAAACAAAAGGAAAAGCTGCTGCGGATTATCGATCTTCAGGGCATAAAAAACTATAGCGATGCCAGTTATTATACCCCCTTAAAAGAGGATTATGTAAGTATTGGCATTGATACCTTGCCCGAGTTTTTGGATACCATTAAAAATGAAAAACGCTTAATACAGGGTGACACTATTGAGTACCGGATATTGAGCCATAATTTTAAAGCGGCTAAAAATAAATACCTGCTTGAAATTGCTGTAAGCGTTGGCGCAATTACTGAAACTGCCAGGGCACTGCAAAATGTTGCTTTTGCCGTATTGCTGGGCATGATATTGTTAACCATTTTGGCCGATCTCCTATATTCAAATTATGTATTGCGCCCACTGGGCTTAATTATTAAAACCAAATTAATTGGTCATAAGTTCCCCAATTTTGGCCCGTATGACAAAGTAAAAACCACCACATCTGATTTTGAATACCTGGATATCAGTATTCATAAAATGATCACAACTATTGAAAGCACATTCCAGAAGGAACGCGAATTTATTTCAAATGCCTCACACGAACTAATGACGCCGATTTCTATCCTGCAGTCGAAAATTGAAAATATGTTTGAGCGGGAGGATATAGTTGACGAGTTAAAAGCCCGCCTGCTGGAGATGCAAAAGATACTGAACCGGTTAAAAAGTATCACCAAAACCTTACTTTTGATATCCCAGATTGAAAATGAACAATTTTTAAAAGAAGATAAGATCCCACTTGGTGAATTGCTACAGGAAGTTTACGATGAAATTTCCATACGGCTGCAGGACAAAAATATTAGTTATGAAGCTGATATACCCGCTAATTGGCTTTTAGTGAAGGTGAATAAATTTTTATTATTTAACCTTTTTTTCAATCTGATCAATAATGCTATAAAATATAACCATGAAAATGGGGAAATAAAAGTTGTTGCAAAATACGAGCAAAATGTTTTCACCGTAAGTATAATTGATACAGGGATTGGTATAGGTGCGGATGACATACCTTATATTTTTAACCGGTTTAAAAAGTTCAGGCAGTCTCTTCAGCAGGATAGCTTTGGCCTTGGGCTTCCGATTGTAAAGTCCATCGCCTCATTTCACCGGATGGAGATCACAGTGATATCCGAAAAAGGCAAAGGAAGTACATTTAAACTCATATTTCCGCGTGATCTAATCGAAATTTAATCTCGGTTAATTGAATTAATTGTGGCCAATTACATAGATTTGGCTGATAGTGAATGTTTAATCCGCACTCGAAAAATTAATAAAAAATTTAGCAGGTGGATTAAACCATTTAAGTGGTAATTGGTCTAATAATTGTCTTATTTAATAAAGGTTATACTTAAGACATAAAAAATCTGTTAAATACTTTTAATTGGCATATGAAAAGGTTCTTTAAATATACATCCGGATTATTCTTAACCGGATTGTTTTCAGTGTTGGTAATTTCTTCAGCAAGCGCACAACGTGGAGGCTTTCATGGTGGTGGAGGCGGTAGTGTACGTGCAAGCAGCGGCGGCGGCGGCATTGGCTTTCATAATAGTGGAATTGGATTTGGCACGCGTAACTCAGTAAACGCAGGCGTTAGCACACGTGGTGTAACAAGTTATCGTTCGGGCGCGGGTTATTATGCCGGTGCGGGCTATCATGGCGGTGCTTTTTACAGGCCGGGTTTTGGCTATTATGGATATCCGCACCTGGGATTTTATTGTGCCGGATTGGGAATAGGGTTTTATCCGTTTTATTGGGGTGATGCCTTGTATTATTATGATAACGGCATCTTTTATAGCCCGTATGATAATGGAGGCTACCAGGTAACTGCTCCGCCGATAGGCGCCGGGGTTCCTAATCTACCCGATAATGCTCAGCCAATAAAGATCAACGGTGTACAGTATTACGAACTTGATGGTGTTTATTATAAAGAGGGTGCCGACGATAAAGGCAAAAAAATATATGTTGTTTCCGGTAAAGACGGCGTTTTAAATACGGATGCCGGCACTACCGATCCAAATGCATCCATTGCTGCACCAAAGGTTGGTGACGTTGTAAATCAATTGCCTGATGGATGTCGCAGGGTTTCGTTAAATGGAAAGAAATATTATGTATCCCCTAATGATATATATTATGAAAAAGTAACTGATCCGGATGGAAATGTTGCCTTCAAAATTACAAGCCTGCCAGACAACAGCAGCAGCGACGACAAGGGGATATAACAGACAGATACCGTAAAAGCAAAAGCCTTCCGTAACCCGGGAGGCTTTTGCTTTTATATATTTCCTCAATAAGTTAAATCACTTACTGCGATTCTGTATTTTTCAAAATTTCTTGATCGTTTCTGTTACGTGCGCCAGGTGGTGCTTGCAATGCCAGGCATATAAAGCAAGCGCCTTTTTTAACTGTGTTGTATCGCCGGAAGCAGGGTGTAAAAAAGTACGGTTCCATTCATCCCCGGTAAAACTTTCCAGCAGGGTAACCCAATGCAAATGAATCCCTTCCAGTATTTTTAATGATGATTCTACCGGTAAACGATAATCTGCCAATAACGCCCAGTCGGCTTCCTCATAAGGTTTTATAGTTGGGTTTTCTTCGGTAAGTGCCCATTTAAAACGCATTAATGAATTCATGTGACTATCAGCAACATGATGTACAACCTGGCGTATGGTCCACCCGCCAGTGCGGTAAGGGGTATCTAATTGTTTTTCATTTAAGCTTATTATCGCCTGCCGCAATCTGCCGGGGAATTCTTTAATGGTGGTTATCCAGCCACGCAGATCTTCTGCCGTATAAGATACCGGGGGCTTAAATTTTCCGGTTGGGAATTTCATTTGCTCGTCTGTCATAATCGTAAAAAATATTAAATTAAGTATAATTTTAATCTGCAACAAGGTTTTGCCATAAATTAGCGTTTTGTACCTGTTATTTACATCCTATGATAAAAAAGCTATTCTTGTTATTACTCGCTTTTAACTGCCCGGTAACCTATGCGCAAACCGTTAAAACTGACGTGCTGGTTATCGGCGGGAGCCCGCAGGGTACAGCTGCAGCCATACAATGCGCCCGAAGTAAGGTAAAAACAATACTTGCAGCTGATGATATCAAAATAAACAGCAGCAATGATATGGTTATATTGAATGCAAACCGCAATATAGCTTCAGGCATTTGGGGCGAATTCCGGCAACGGGCACAAGAATATTACAAAAACAAAAAGGAAATTGACACAGCCTATAATGCCGCCTTACGATTTGAGCCGGAGGCCGGAGTTAATATCCTCAAAAATATTTCTGATACCGTCAAAAACCTCAGCCTTTATTTGAATGCAACATTTACAACCATCAAGAAAGATGACGACCGCTGGGAAGTGAACATAATGCAAAACGGAAAAACCGTCACCGTCAAAGCAAGAGTGGTAATTGATGCAACAGAAAACGGCGACGTTGCTGTAAAGGCAGGCGCGAAATTTAACAATGAGTTTGATAACTATAAAAACAGCGACTTAACCCTATACCGTACGGCTATCGCTGCCGGCGAATCCGTTGCCGGGCGAAAAGACAGTAATACAGGTATAACTGCAAATTATTATCCGCCTTATCCCGCATGGTATATACCCATTAATGCTGTTTTATTAAAAGATGCAGATAACCTGCTGGTGACCGAAAAAGCGCTTCCCCGTGAAAAAAGCATCCAATATTTGCCAATGCAGCTGGCATTAGGACAGGGCACCGGTGCCATTGCAGCATATTGTGCATTCTATAAAACCACCTCAAAAAATTTGAAAGTGCGCCTTATACAAGGCGAGCTGTTAGATTTTAAAGGGTACCTTATTCCATTTGCAGACATTCCTCAAAAAGACCATAACTGGAGGGCTATACAACAGGTAGCTGCAACCGGGTTGCTGAAAGGGTTTTCTAAAACAACCAATAATGAGAGTCAATTTGTTTTTATGCCAGATTCGGTCGTTGAAACCAATGCAATAAAACCGGTTTTAGCCGGGCTGTATGCCCGGGCGTTTTTGTGGTTTAATAAAGAAAAAACCAGTGAGCTATTTACCGTAGGTAACATGTTATCGTTTATTAGCGACTATACCTTAACCGACCCCGGGATATTAAATAAAACCATTCAAAAAGAATGGAAAACGCAATATAAATTCAAACTGGATTTTGATTTGAAACGCCCGGTAACACGCCGGGAATTTGCTGTGCTGGCTAATAAATTTCTAAATCCTTTTGCCAGGACAGTTGATCTATCCGGCAGGGCGATAAATTAATTGTGAACCTTTCGGAAGGAATATATTCAAGAAATTCCTTAACACTTTGCCTTCCATTTTTTTGGTTAGCTAAAATATTATGCAGATTGAGTAAGATATGGGCCCAAACCGGCTACAGGGACTCTGTGATCAGCAAAGCTAATGCAGATGCTGCCAATTTTAATTTAAACGCTGCGGACCTGCAGCAATTTAAAAAACACTGGCATGTCGTTATCACTGGCGGCAGACGCAATGCATCGCGTTTGCTACGATGCAGATAATCCCTTCAATCCTTTTGTTACCGTTATCACTGGCGGGAGACGCAATGCATTGCGTCTCTACGATTGTGGTAAAATAATTCTCCGGCCATCTATCTACCTCTAAAACCATCCCTTTTAAACTTTGTAGTAATTTTACATTATGGCAGATGTACACTCCAAAGAAACCCGCAGCTACAATATGTCGCGCATCCGCAGCAAGGATACAAAGCCCGAAATGCTGGTGCGGAAGTTTCTGCATAAAAATGGTTTCCGTTACCGGCTGCATGTAAAAGATCTGCCGGGTAAACCCGATATTGTACTGCCCAAATACAAAACCATTATTTTTATACACGGATGCTTTTGGCATGGACATGAGGGATGTAAATATTATGTAGTGCCGAAAACACGGACGGAATGGTGGCTGCATAAAATTGGCACCAATACTACTAATGACACCAACGCCGAAAACCTTTTGAAAGCCGCAGGCTGGAACATCATCAAGATTTGGGAATGTGAATTAAAAAAGAACTCGCTCGAATCTACTTTTGCCAATCTCCTCTCCTCTTTAAGGCCTCAATAAATCTCAAAAGTTCACTTATATCCGATTGACTTATAGTCGAATAAATTTGCTAAAGCCCTAAAATTAATAACTAATTCTTCATTGAACCCAACACTTTCAAACTCATGCCAGGTTGGATCAACTTTAAAGTCATAAGAATCTAAAAATAGTTCGGGTAACTTCCATTCATCGGCATAAAACCAAGTGTCATCAATTAGCTTTGATCTAATTAGGCTTTCCAACTCAGCCAATTTAATATTATCAGGATTAGAAAAAATCACATAGCCAAACTTTTTATAATTGGCACTGTCACGGTATAGATAATTGAATTTAATATTTGGCATTCGCCAAGATAAAAGGAAGAATAAAGCCTGTCAATCGGATATAAGTGAACTTTATCCTTTAAATCTTTCATTATGCACTTTTAAAAATTCTACATCCGGAAAGAACTTTTGCGGTTCAATTAATGGCCTGCCGTCATAGTCAATAAAGTTTTGCTTAATGCTCAGTATGGCACTATCTTTTAAAAAGCTTGGTGAGATTTTTATTTTTAGATCGGTCGTAATCGTTATTAAACCACAATCAAAAGCTTTATCGTGCAAGGTATTTAACGCCAATCCATTTTTTGGATTTAAGCGATTTCCCTTATCCTTGCTCCATGGCAAAATATGACTGGCTACCAATAACTCCGATTGCGTGATGCCGGTAATACAGCATTTGTTATTAAAGTTAGTGAGCACCATTTTGCGGAAAAGTGATTGGTTAACCCTCACGATCACTAAGCGTTCCTTTTCTTTGCCTTCAACATCTTTTAAGTTATCAAGGTCGATATAGTTTAACTGCTCAATAGTAGTATGCTTCCTTTTGGCAAGAAGCTTTTCGCTTTCAATAAATTGTTCATCCCAATCGTGCATATAATCCTGCCAGATCTGTTTATCCAGCTTGCTAACGTTTTCCAATCCTTTAACTCCTCTTTCTTTCAGTTTGGGATCAAAGCTTGCAAAGTTTCCCAGCTTACGGGCAACTGAACTTGGAGAACGGTCAATCAAAGCCGCTAATTCCATAACCTCCGCATTCCTCGAGTGCATCTGGCCAAAAGGAATTTTGCAATATAAATTAATGGCTAAAACGGATTCTTCTTTAGTCCAAAGCCTTTGGCCTTCTTTCATAATTGATCTTCTACTTCGAAAAATACGTTTTTACAATTGGTATTTAAACATTCGTTAATTTGTAATTGAAGCAAGGTATGGTAAAAGTTTGAAATAATTTCTGTTCTCGTACCACATGTGGGGCAAGTTGTTGGTTGGTCTGTCATCAGGTAATAGGTTGCGGTTGCCACGTTTAAAGTTACAATAATTTGTCATCGCTACTTGCTATTTATGAAATTGATGATTTTTCTTACTTGGTTGAAATTAAGCTAATTACACCATTCACTTCAAGTGTTCCACCCGTTCCAAACGTTCCAGGTGTTCCGTCTCACAAAATGGAACACTACAAATAAGGCCAGCAAAAGCGGCATTTCATCGAGTTAAATCCTGTGGCCACAAGGTGGATAGGGTGGATAATTTTCACTATCCGCCACCACTTCGCCATGTTAAAAAAGGTTAAATACCCTCCCAATTTTTCAATAAATCCCAAACGGGCATCCGGCTTCCGAAATAATCACGTAAATTAGCTTTACCATACTATGAAGAATTATTACCTGTACCTGTTACTCTGCGTTATTGTGCTGGCGTCGTGCTCGCCGAAAGGTCCGTATGCGCTTACCAATAAGGTGTATAAGGATAAAACAAAGGGTTATGTTGCCCAAATCCAAAAACAACTCCCGGATTCGTTAACTGACAGTACCGGCAGGCAAATCCCTTCGGACTGGGTAGGCACGGTGAACTTTGGCATCCGCAAAGCTAATTATGTGATCATCCATTTTACTGCGCAGGATTCGGTACAGCAAACCCTGCATACTTTTACCATTGCCAGTACGCAGGTGAGTGCACATTACGTGATTGCTAAAGACGGCAAGGTGTTCCACATGGTAAATGATTACCTGCGCGCCAACCATGCCGGCCTGGGTAAATGGGGCAGCGTTACGGATATGAACAGCTGCTCGCTGGGGATTGAGATTGATAATAACGGCAGTGAGCCTTTTACAGATGCGCAGATCAACAGCTTGCTGGCACTGCTGGCCCAGCTAAAAAAGAATTATAATATACCGCAGGCAAATTTTATTGGTCACCAGGATTTTGCCCCCAAACGCAAACCAGACCCCGGACCGCTTTTCCCCTGGCATAAACTTGCCCAGCACGGTTTCGGTTACTGGAGCGACGATGTGCTTGAGCTGGCCCCCGAGGGCTTTGATTACACCATCGCTCTCAAGCTCATCGGATATGATACCGCCGACATAAACGCCGCCATTGTAGCCTTTAAACGCCATTTTGTACAAACAGACATAAGTCCGCAATTATCCCAGCTGGATTTAAATGTGCTGTATAATGTTTATCAGAAGTACTAGGAGGAGCACAGGAGCTGATTAGCGGCAGTTAATAGTAGTAGCAATTATAGTGGCAGTAGCAGTTTTAGAGTAGCAGTTTGTTAAACAATGACTGCTATTGCAACTGCTACTCCAAAACTGCTACTTCTTCACCCAGCCATCCTTCAGCGTTACCGTTCTGTTAAATACCAGCTTATCGGCGGTGGAATGCTTATCCAGCGCAAAATATCCTTTACGGATAAACTGGTAGCCCTTCCCGGGTATAGCATTGGCAAGATCAGCCTCAATGTAGGCCTTCGGTATAATATGCAGACTATTTGGATTCAAATATTCTTTAAAGTCGCCATCCTCATTTGAAGGGTTCTCCACCTGGAACAGGCGGTCGTACAGGCGCACTTCAGCAGTTTTCGCATGGGGCACACTTACCCAATGAATGGTGCCTTTTACGTTGATCCCGCTGGTATCATTCCCCGACTTTGATTCGGGGATATAGGTACAATGGATCTCGGTTACATTGCCATTTGCATCTTTCACAAAGCTGTCGCACTTTACAATGTAAGCGCTCTTTAGCCTGGCCATCAGTCCAACGCCCAGCCGGAAGAACTTCTTTGGCGGCTCTTCCATAAAGTCTTCCCGTTCTATCCATAATTCATTACTGAAGGGGAGTTCCCTCCCGCCTTCGCCACCCTCAGCCTCCGGGTTATTTTCGCTGAACATGCTTTCCGTCTTACCTTCGGGATAATTGGTGATGATCATTTTTATCGGGTCGAGCACCGCCATGCGGCGCCATGCGGTTTTATTGAGGTCCTCGCGGATGCAGAACTCCAGCAGGCTAACGTCAATCATGTTCTCACGTTTGGCTACGCCTATACGGTCGCAAAAATCACGGATAGAAGCCGGCGTATAACCTCTCCGTCGCAGTCCACTGATAGTAGGCATGCGTGGATCATCCCAGTCTTCCACATGTTTCTCCTCTACCAGTTGCAGCAGCTTGCGCTTGCTCATTACGGTATAGTTAAGATTGAGGCGCGCAAATTCATATTGTTTGGAGGGGAATATTTCCAGTTGTTCAATAAACCAATTATACAGGTCGCGATGAGGAATAAACTCCAGCGTACAAATGGAATGCGTGACCTCCTCAATAGCATCCGACTGTCCATGCGCGAAATCATACATTGGGTAAATACACCATTTGTCGCCCGTACGATGGTGATGCGTATGCTTAATACGATACATCAAAGGATCGCGCAGGTGCATGTTTGGCGCAGCAAGATCAACCTTTGCCCGCAATACTTTGGCGCCATCAGGGTATTTGCCGGCTTTCATATCAGCAAATAACTCCAGGTTTTCGTCCACGCTGCGGCTGCGGTATTGGTTAGGTGTTCCGGGTTCCGTGGGGGTGCCTTTTTGAGCGGCTATTTCTTCGGCGGTACTGTCATCCACATAAGCCAAACCTTTCTTTATAAGTTTGACAGCCAATTCATAAAGCTGATCAAAATAATCTGACGCATACAGCTCGTTTGCCCAGTTAAAGCCCAGCCATTTTACATCTGCCTTAATACTGTCAACGTATTCTGTTTCTTCTTTGCTCGGGTTGGTATCATCAAAGCGAAGATTGGTTTTGCCGCCATATTTCAGCGCCAGCCCGAAGTTTAAACAAATGGATTTGGCATGGCCGATATGCAGGTAACCGTTGGGTTCGGGCGGGAAACGGGTAAGCACCCTGCCACCGTTTTTACCAGTGGCTATATCTTCTTCAACTATCTCTTCTAAAAAATTTAATGACTT
>JAQNCM010000539.1 GCA_029237615.1 Mucilaginibacter sp. | reverse complement strand
GATCGTCTGCATGCCGATCGTCTGGTTGACGGCCGTGGCGCCCGTGTTGAACGCGAGGCTGACGGTGCCAAGCGTGATCGTCATGCCGCTCGGCAGCCCGGAGAACGCGATCGGGGTCGCGCCCGAGCCGGCGGGCGCGAACTGCCCGGCGACGCCGGCGGAGCTGATGACCACCGCGCCCGAGACCTGGTTGGCGGCGGTGATCTGGAGGAACGAGCCGAGGCTGAGCGTCAGGCCGCTGACCGCGATGCTGACCTGGGTGCTGCCGGCGGATGTCGCGGCGATCGTGAACGTGCCGCCGATCGACTGCCCGGCGATGACGAGTTGCGCGTTCGTCGCCGTGACCTGGACGGTGTTGTGCGGGAGCGAGACGCTCGCTCCCGAGAGGGCGACCGACTGGTCAGTCGCTGTCGTGTTGAACTCGAGCGTGACGCCCCCCGTGAAGCTCGCCCCGCTCACACCGAGGGCGACGGTGCCCGAGACGGCGCCGTACGCGCCGGCCCCGTTCACGAGGACGAGCGAGCCGGTGCCGCCCTGGACGGTGAGCAGCCCGCCCCCGAACGAGGCGGCGAGGTTCGCGAAGGCGATCTGCACCGAGCCGCTCGACGCCGTCAGCGTGACGTCGCCGCTCACCGTCTGCCCGGCGATGCCGAGCGTCGCGCCGGTCGCGCTGAGCGCGAAGCTCGGGCCCGCCGCCCAGGTCAGCTGGGACGAGCCGACGAGCGCGTCGATCGCGTGCGCGGTCGAGTTGAACGAAACGGCAATCGCGCCGGAGAAGGCGAAGCCCGGGACGCCCTGGACCTGGACCTGGCCGCTCAGCTGCCCGGCGACGCCGGAGAGCGAGACGGTGCTCGTCCCGCCGACGCTCTGCTGCGCGGCGGCGGCGTCGAACACGAGCACGGTTCCGGCGACGTTCGAGACCGAGACGAAGTTGACGCTGCCGTCACCGAGCCGGAGCGCGCCGCCCGAGATCGTGATCTGGAGCGCGGGGACCGCGGTCGCGCCGGCCGGGCTCGGAGCCGGCTGGCCGGCCGGATCGGCGAGCACGGGAAGCGTCGTCTGGCTGATCGCGATCGTGCCGGACAGCGTCTGCCCCTCGACGGTCAGCGTCGCGTTGTCGGCGCGGAGCGCGAAATACGGGCCGGCCGGGAGGACGAGCGCCTGGCTGCCGGTGCCGACCAGGACGCTGTCGCTGACCGGGCTCGAGGTCGTGTTGACCGCGAGCGAGAACGCGCCACCGAGCGAGATCGCGTCGGCCGCCGCGACCGAGATGTTCGCCGTCAGCGAGCCCGCGACGCCGGCACCGGTGATCATCGCGACGCCGGCGATGCCGCTGAGCGCGATCGCGCCGCCCGCGAACGAGACCGAGCCGTTCGCGATCGCGAGGCGCAGGACGCTCGCGCCGGTCGCGTCGGTCGTGCGCTGGACGGTGACGTCAGCCGTCACGCTCTGGCCGAGGAACGCGACCGTCGCCCCGGTCGCTGCGATGCGCAGGTACGGGCCGGCGGGCAGCCCGTTGGCGGCCGCGCTCGTCGTGTTGACGGCGAGGCCGAACGTGCCGCCCAGCGTCAGCCCGGGCACCCCGGTGACCGAGACGCCGACCGTGATCTGGCCAGCGATGCCCGCGCTCGTCAGCTCGAGCTGGCCGGGCGCGCTCGTCTGGGTGAGCGTCATGAAAGGCGAGGCCGCGGTGCCGCCGAACGCGGCCGTGACGTTCGCGAGCGTCAGCTCGGCGGCGGGCTGCCCGTGCGCGTCGCGACCGGCGGAGATCGTGACGTCCCCGCTCAGCGTCTGACCGGCGATCGTCAGCGTCAGGCCCGTCCCGGCGAACCGGGCGAACTGACCGGCGGGGACGTCGAGGCTGACCGTGCTGCCGCCGACCGTCAGCGAGTCCTTGACCTCGCTCGCGGTGCCGGTGTTGAACTGGAGCACGAGCGTGCCGGCGATCGCGACGTTCGGGACGGCGACCGCGAGCGTTCCGCTGAGCGTGCCGGCGAGCGCCGTCGCGGGGGTCGCGCCGGTCGGCTCGAGCTCGAGCAGGCCGTTCACGCCGCTCAGCGTGATGATCGGGCTCGCGCCGCCGATCGTCGCCGCGCCGCCCGAGATCCCGATCGCCACGACGGTGCCGCTCGTCGCGCTCGAGGCGGCCGCCTGGATCGTCACGTTGCCGCTTACGCTCTGGCCGAGGACGGTGAGCGTGACGCCGGTGCCCTGTAGCTCTACGTACGGGCCAGCCGGGACGTCGAGCGCGAGCGTCGTCCCGTCGACGGAGAAGCTCTGGTCGACGGCGGTCGGCAAGGTGTTGACGGCGAGCGACAGCGTGCCGCTCAGCGAGGCCTGCGCCGGAAGCGCGATCGCGACCGTACCGGCGAAGGCGCCGGCGATGCCGTTCGTCGTGGCGAGCAGCTCGCCGGCCCCGTTCCTGACCGTCGCCCCCGTGCTCGCCGTGCCGAACGTGACCGAGACGTTTGTCGCGGCGATCGCGACCGCGGGCCCGGTCGGCAGCGACGTCGTCTCGAGCGAGAAGCTCCCGGCGAGCGACTGGCCGGCGACGGTCAGCGTCACGCCGCTCGCGTCGACGCGGACGTACGGCCCGGCCGGGAGCGTGACCGAGGTCACGGTGTGTGCGACCGTCGTCGTATTGAGGTCGAGCGTGAACGTCGCGCCGGCCGCGAACTGGGCGTTCGCGACGCTCGTTGTGACGCTCGCGCTGAGGCTGCCGTAGGCGCCGCCGGAGCCGATCGTCAGCGTGCCTGCGCCGCCGCTGACGGCGACGACGCCGCCGCCGAGCGAGAGCCCGACGCTCGAGGCGGTGACCGTCACGCCGCCGGCGGTCGGCCCGAAGCCGAACGTCCCGGCGAGCGTCTGGCCGAAGATGCCGAGCTGGCCATTTGTCACGCCCGCGCTCTGGGCGCCGGAGGCGACGGTCACGCTCGAGGCCGAGCTGCCCGGCATCGTGATCGGCTGA
>JAQNCM010000607.1 GCA_029237615.1 Mucilaginibacter sp. | reverse complement strand
AAGCGCATCAGAGTCCCCTCGAGAACAGCGGGACGATGATACCCGGAAGACTGTCCCATCCAGCCTGATTGTTGAAATCAGCCGGCCGCGCCGCCAAGACATGAGCCGGGATGACGCCTCAGGCGCTCACTCTCTGCGACACGGCTACTTGCGAATTCGCCATCTGTTCTGGCTGCGGCGACGGTGTCACGTGATCAAACACTGCCGGCGAGGCTAGATCCAGCGGGCGATCATCCGTCGCCTGCCGGTGCGGAGCCAATTCATCCCAACCCGGCAGCTTCTGGTTTCCCATAATCAGTCCAGCGCCATGGCCATGGGCCAGATAAGCCCAGGCCCACTGGATCATCACCAGGATGCGGTTGCGGAAGCCGACCAGGAAGTAGATGTGCACCACCAGCCAGCTCGCCCAGGCCAGAAAGCCGCCCCAGTGTGCCTTGAACGGCCACTTCACATCGGCGACGGCGCGATTGCGCCCGATCGTCGCCATGTCGCCTTTGTCGAAGTAGTGGAAGGGCTTACGCGGGCGACTCTCCAGGTCTGCCCGGATCATGTGGGCCGCCTGCGTGCCCATCTGCATCGCCGGCTGGGCCACGCCCGGTATCTGCCTGCCATTTTCGGTGACCTCGGCAACGTCGCCGCAGACAAACACATTCGGCAGTCCCGGCGGGTTCAGAAACGGGTCCACGATGACCGACCCCTTCTTGTTCACCGGGGCTCCCAGCATCTTTCCCAGGGGAGACGCCTGCACGCCGGCTGCCCAGAGAGTCACCAGCGCTTGAATCCGCTCCTGGTTCGGGGGTTTGCCGATCACCACATAACCCGGCTGTAGGTCGGTGACGATCTTGTTCGTCATAACCTCCACGCCTAGCTGCTGCAGTTGCTCCACCGCCTTCACCTGCAGATCAGCCGGGTAGGAAGGTAGGATGTGCGGCCCTCCCTCCACCAACAGCACGCGGGTGGTCTGTGTATCGATGTGCCGATAGTCCCCGCCCATGTAAAGGCTCGCGATATCGCGGATCGCGCCCGCGAGTTCCACCCCGGTGGGGCCGCCGCCGACAACGATGAAGTGCAGCGGCGGATGCGTCCCTGTCTCGACCGCCTCGCGCTCTGCCAGCTCATAAGCCAGCATGATGCGGCGGCGCATCTCGCGCGCGTCCTCCAGCGTTTTAAGGCCCGGGGCCAGCTTGGCCCAGCCGTTGTTGCCGAAGTAGCTGTGGGTCGATCCAGTCGCCAGGATCAGGTAGTCGTACTCCAGGTTCGCGCTGCTGCGGAGCTGCACCATCCGATGTGCCGCATCAATGCCGATCACCTCATCCATCAGCACCTCAATGTTCTCTTTACCCCGCAGAACAGTCCGGATAGGCTGCGCGATATCGGCCGGCGACAGTACGCCCACGGCGACCTGGTATAGGAGCGGCTGAAAGGTATGGTGATTCCGGCGATCGACCACCGTCACGTCCACTGCCATCTGGCCCAAAGCCAGGGCTGCGTTCAGTCCAGCGAATCCTGCCCCTACCACCACCACTCGCGGGCGCGGGGGTGAGATGACGGCGTTCTGCGGATGGGTCGCGTTCATGGTCGCTCCTCAGGTCGATGATGGTTTCCCAAAGAAGAGATGCGGAGCGCTCCACGCTCGCTTCGCGCTTACGCTACTTCGTTTGCTAAGGACCGCCGCCCGGAGCCTCTGCCGCGCTCAGCACCGTCACATCTCGCACCAGCGCGAGGAAGGGCACGCTGCTGCCGTTCAACTCTGGCATCTGGCCCTGGGTCGATCCGGAGATGAGCGTATCCCGCCCCGCTCCCTTCGAAACACCGGGCACATGCGGTGCTTCCACCGGAGCGGAACCCGCCGCTCCATTGCCATCCGGCATCGTGCTGTCAGGCTCTGGCGCACCGTTTTCAGCCAGCGGGCGCGCCGTGACCAGTCGCGCAACCCGGCTCAGGTCCACCTGGTTATTGTCGTCGATCGACAGCACGCCCACTGGCTGACCCGGCTGATCTCCCTCTCCTTGAACCGGCCCAGAGAAGCCGCTGGCATCGGGCGGCCTCAGGAAGTTCACCGCGCGCTGGTGCAGCGCAAAAATCGGCGGACTCTGCTGCCAACCGTCAGCCGGCATGCGCAGAACATAGTCGCTCCCGATGGACGTGCCGCGGATAGCAACATCCACCCTAAACTCAATATCCACAGCATCCGGGCGAGAACTGGAGATCCTGCCGGTAAATAACCCCGGGTTCGTAGTCCCTTGGTTCGTGGGTCCCTGGTTCGTGGGTCCCTGGTTCGTCCCTTGCGGCATACGAATGGCGTAGACCTCGCCTGCGAAAATGGTGGCGGCATGGTGCACCATCGCAGCCAGCACGTCTTGGGCGCTGGGTTTTGGCTGCACCAGAGCGGACGCCGGGCCGGAGCTCTGCGCCATTGCGGTCACCGCCCAGGGGATGAGCAGCGCGATCCGTAAGGCGGGAAGTACGGTCCCTGCTGCCTGCTGACCCATCCTTTGTTTTCTCCTCATTGCCGACCGCCTGTCCCCGACATTCACCGTGCCTCATACGACGCGTCACAGGCCCTAAATCTCGGGATAGAAGTCAAAGAACGCGTCGATGCTCTGCTTTAACTGGCTTTCGATCTGCTCGCGCGAACCCTCCAGCACATGCATGGTCACCTGTGCCTCATTGCCGTTATTCAGCGTCACCGGAGCAGCACCCACCTGCTTCACCTCATCTGCCGGCAGCAGTCGCATCCCGTACACCAGCACCAAATCCGCCATTCGCCCTCCTCCTCCCCCCGCAGCCAGCCGCGGAGTCGTTTCTACATGGTTAGAATCAAATGCACACATACTGATCAT
>JAQNCM010000163.1 GCA_029237615.1 Mucilaginibacter sp. | reverse complement strand
CCTGGAAGATACACTTGCTAAATTGAGGGCTGACACCATGCGTTTACATCGCGAGATCCATGATCTTCAAAATACTTATAACGCATTAAATGGTAACTACAGCTCATTGAATGATAAGTACAATGCCTTAAATAGTAATTACAATTCAAGTTCATCAAGAGTAACGCAATTATCATCCGACCTTAAAAAAAGAGAGGCGCGTTTAAAAGAAGTGGAAGATGCCTTGCAGCGGCGCGACGCAGCTACTAATGCGTTAAAGGAAAAATTGCAGAAGGCATTGCTGGGCTTCCAGGCGAATGGTTTAAGTGTGGACATCAGGAATGGTAAAGTATATGTTTCATTAACTGATAAATTGCTGTTCCCGTCCGGAAGTATAGTTATTGATGCACGCGGCAAGCAAGCTTTACAGCAATTGGCAGCGGTACTTAACAAGGAGCCCGATATTAATATCTCGGTTGAGGGGCATACTGATGATAAAAAGGTAATTAACCTTGGCCAGATAAAGGATAACTGGGATTTGAGCGTGTTGCGTTCGACCTCCGTATGCCGTTATCTTACGGAAGTGGAAAAAGTGGATCCGAAAAGGATAACCGCTACAGGAAAAAGCGAATACCAACCGGTCGACGCGGCAAATACTGCTGAAGCACTTGCTAAAAACAGGCGCATTGAAATTGTACTTTCGCCTAAGCTGGATGAGCTGTATAATTTGATTAAGCAATAACCCTATGTCATACGATGAGATATGAAGAAGCTAACTCTTCAATATGCATAACCGCTATGCATGTTGAAGTGTTAGCCACGCTGCAATAGCAATACTAAACTCCACCATGTTATTGCGAGGTACGAAGCAATCGCATGCTATATGGGGCGGTTAAGCAAAGTTCGCGATTGCCACGCTGCGCTCGCAATGACAATATTTGTTATTTTAGTGCTCATGACAATACACCAGTACTATGTTTATTTTGTGACGCCCCGCAACAACATGATAATGTATGGAATGTTTGTACTAAAATGGACTTTTAAAAGACTTAAATTCAGGCAAAAGTTCATCCTTTGGAGATAGCAATATATCAGATGGTGCTATACCCCAGTCAATATTCAGGGTTGGGTCATTCCAGATAACGCCGATTTCAGATGCCTTGTCGTAAAAATTATTTACCTTGTAAGTAAATATGGTATTGTCTTCCAGAGTTGCAAAACCATGTAAAAATCCTGCCGGAATCCAGAACATCAACTTATTTTCGCCACTTAATGTAACTGAAACATGTTTGCCATAAGTAGGTGAGCCAGTGCGTATGTCAACAGCTACATCTAAAACGCTGCCTGCTATCACACGTACCAGTTTTCCCTGCGCAAACGGATTGGCCTGGCCATGAAGACCCCTAACTGCACCTTTATGTGAAAACGATTGGTTATCCTGCACAAAGTCTGCATCAATACCAGCTTCGGTAAATTTGTTTTTATTATAGCTTTCGTAAAAGTAACCCCTGTCATCATTAAATATACGGGGCTCAAGGATCAGTAATCCTTCAATATCAGTGGTTATTATTTTCATATTAGTCCACAGATTTCATCAGGGTATTAAAGATCACAAACTGGTTTTCAAATTCCTGGTTATGAATTTCCTGAAGCCTGTGCAGGTGTTTATTATAAAAATGATTGAAGTTTTCCATACTGTCTGTTATATACTGAATGCAATAGGTTACCCCTTCGTTCGGCGAGTCGATAACATTTAGTATTTGATATGATTTGAAATATCCGGTAGCCATTACCGCCGGAATATGCACTTGTTGCATCCATTGAAGCCATTTTTGGTGGATTGCCTCTTCCACAATTACTGTGTCGTTAAATATGATCATCGGGATAAAAATACAGTTTTTGTTGTAATGTTTGAAGGGTGTATATCAAAAGATTGTTATGTTAACCGGGCAATTGCAAATACTGACTAGCTAATGATATAATGACCAGTAACCCTAAGAGGGGACATCATTTTTATCGCCCCGCAACAGCCGGAAACGTTTACGGGCCTCGTTTATCCACAGGCTTCCCGCATAATCGGTTATGATCTTTTGATAATATGTTTTAGCCTGATCTTTATTGTTTAAGTGATTTTCGTATAGGTCACCCAGCATAAAAACGGCATCATCTGCCCAAAGGCTAAAGCTGTGCTCATCAGCAATTTTTTTTAAGAGGGGTACGGCGCCTGCATAATCCTTTTGTTGTATCTGCAATCGTGCCCTGGCCATCAAAATATCATCAGTGAGGGCGTTGCCGGGATATTTTATATCAATACTATCCAGGATCTTTAAGGCTTTTGAAGGGGTTTCTGCAAATATTTGCAAATCAGCCCTGGCATAAAGTTTCAAAGCCGCGCCCGAGCTGTCAGCATGAATGTTATCCGATATAAGGAGCGAAAGGTTTAATGCATCATTGGCTATCAGCTGTGAAGTAGCAGCTTTTAACACATCCAGCTGTCCTTTTGCCCAGGTAAAATCGCCGGTATAATACGCCAGTTTTGCATTACGGTATTTTGCATCCTGGCCTATAGAGGTATTCGAAAAATCTTTTTCTACCTGGCTGTATAACAAAGTAGCGTCCCATGGTTGGTTAGTTAAAAGTAAAACATCTCCAAGGTCAAGTTTACAACTCGCCAGTTGATTGGGCTTAATATCGGGCAGGTTAATAGCTTCTTCCAATAGCTTTTGTGCACTTTTTAAGTTGTGTAGCTTAAAAGCCTGCAGGTTAGCCAGTTTCTGCATGGCAAATGCTGTACCGCCATTTTTACCAAACTCGTTAAGTAAATCGGTGTAATCTTTTTCCAGGCTTATCAGCTCATCATTGGTGTATTTTCCTGATGTGATCTGTATGTTTTTGGTGTCGATTAATTCTATTTTTGAAGGTATATACAATTCTTTGTCTTTCCCTTTGCTAACAATGAATTCATATCCGCGTATGGCAGCGTCATAAGCTTCGTTCGCAGTAAGTGTGCGGCATAGTTCAAAAATATTGCCCCCATTGTCGTTTTGTCTCCTGCTAAGGGCAATGGCCTGGTTAAGGGCCTGATCAAATTCTTTTTGTTGTAAATATTGCCATGTCAGTAATTCGGCAAATAGTGTTTGCTGCGGATCTTTTTGTATTTTTTTTAGCAAAGCCAGCTTTAATATATCATAATCAGCAGCCCCATCGTAAATAGCAGAAAGCGCATTTTCTGCCTGGTTGAGAAATGAAGGGTTTGCCGGTAAAAAATTGAGATATTCTTCTGTTAATGCTTCTTTATCTCTTTTATACCTGTAAAGGTTAATCAGTTCGTAGGAAAACAACGTATTGTTATGCAACACATTACGGCCTTGCTGAAATACTTTTATGGCATAATCAATATTGGAATTCTGATAAAATTGAGCCGCAAGCACAGCTATTTCATTTTGATCTGCGGGCAGGTTTTTAATCAAGCCGTCGTATAGCTCGTTTGCTTTTTCAATTGTTCCCTGCTGGCCATAAGCGCTGCCTAATAATATGATATACTGTGTATCACCGGGATGTTTGCGAATCATCTTTTTAGAGATGTTTACAGCTTCATCAAACTTTTTTAGGCCAAGCAGGATATTGAAATAATCAGTAAAATATTTTTCATTGTCCTGTTTATATAATTTTTGGTAGATATCAATAGCTTTTTGCTGCTCCCCATTGGCAGAAAATTGCTTGGCAAGTTTCAAGTCATTATCCTGACCGAAAAGCCTTGAGCAGCAACAAACAGTAACGAGAATATAAACGCAGAACCACTTCATCTTTTCAAAAATAATCATTTAATTGGTTGTTTGGCATTGAGCCGGTTTGAAGATTAAATTAAATTAAGTATATTCAAAAGCGGCACAGCGATTGGATTTTTCAATCACCCCAAATCAATTTATAACAGTATATATTAACGTTTTTACCCGGTAAAATTGTGGTGACAGTTTGAATTCATTAAGTTTATTGTATTAATTTAACCTAATTAAAAGTCTAGGGATAAACCAATGTTTAAGCATTTAAGGATAATACCATTTTTATTTGTATTAATAATGACGTGCGCCTGTCATAAAAATGCGGGTAATCAAATTCCTATTATCGATTTTTTTAAAACCGCCGAAAAAAGCACCTTCAGAATATCACCGGACGGAAAGTATATCTCTTATTTAAAACCTTATAAAGATAAGCAGAACCTTTTTATCCAGTCACTGTCTGATGGCTCTGTCCGAATGGCAACTTCTTTTACCGACTATTCTTTGCGGGGTGATTATTTCTGGACATTTAATGATAAGATTGTTTTTAGTCAGGATATAATTGCCCTTGATGAACTTAAACTTTTTACGCTTGATGTTGCTGACTTGAAAGTTCATAATATTCTTTCATTGGCGAATGTACGGATAGCGTTACTTAACCGTAACCGGCAAAACTCCGATATGATAACAATAAGGATGAACAAGCGGGATCCGGCAAATTTTGACATATACAGGTTAAATATAAAAACAGGGGTTTTAACTCCTTATCTTATTAATCCGGGTAATATAACAGAATGGTATCCGGATGTTGATGGTAAAATCAGGCTGGTTGCTGCGTCAGATGGGGTGAACAGAACAATACTATACCGGCCTGATGACAATACCGCTTTTAAGCCCATTATCCAAAGTAATTTTAAAACCTCAGTAAGTCCTATTGCTTTTACAGGCGAAAAGGATTACTTCTATGCATTGTCAAACGTTAATCGCGACAAAACAGCCCTGGTTGAAATAAATGGTAAAGATGGAAAAGAGAGAAGGGTGATTTTTGCCTGTGAAAACGCCGATATTAAGGATTACGATTATTCAAAAAATAAGCACCAGATCGAACTGGTATCCTGGCAGGCCGCTAAGCCCCAAACGCACTTTTTAAGTGCCGATATTAAGAGGATATATGACAAATTAATGGTAAGCCTGAAAGGAAATGAAATAAACATTATGGACAGGGATAGTGCCGAAAATAAGTTCATCATTTTTACTTATACAGACCGTAATCCGGGCTCATATTACTTGTATCAGAGCGACAGCAGCAAGCTCACTAAACTGGGTGATATAAATTCAAGCCTTAAGCCGGCCCAATTATGCGAGATGAAGCCTGTGTCTTTCAAAGCCAGTGATGGGTTAACCATTAACGGTTATCTTACTTTACCCCTTGGACAAAAAAAAACCGGCCTTCCGCTCATAGTAATGCCACATGATGGTGTATTTAACCAAAGCTCATGGTGGGGGTATAATCAGGAAGTTCAGTTTTTAGCAAATAGGGGATATGCCGTTTTCCAGGTAAATTACCGAGGCTCTACAGGATATGGAAAAGCTTTTTACAGTGCTGGCTTTAAGGAGGTTGGCGGTAAAATACAACAGGATATAACCGATGGGGTAAAGTGGCTTATAAAAAATAAAACAGCCGATCCTAAAAAGGTAGCCATATTTGGTGTGGGATTTGGTGGATTCTCTGCACTATATGGTTTATCATTTCAATCCGGAATGTATAAATGTGCTATTGTGCAGCATTGCCTGATCAATTTTTTTACTTATATTAAGGACGCACCTCCTTTTATGAAACCAAAAGTGAGAATGATGTACGACCAGGTAGGTGACCCCGCAACCGATGCGCCCCATTTGAAGGCGATATCTCCGGTATTTAATACCGATAAGATAAGGGCGCCGTTGCTTATTTTTCAGGGCGCCAAGGATGACCGCGCTAACCTAAGCGAATTAAACCAGTTTGTTCGCGAGTTACAAAAGCAGAACGGAAACGACCTGGTGAAGTATTTTTTAAAGCCGAACGAACGCAATATTTTTAGAAGTGAAAGGAATAGAATAGAGATGTATGCGGAGATAGAAAAATTCCTGGATGAAAATATGCAGGTTCAGCACTAAGTCCACTATGAAAAATTCAAGTGTTACCTACCGGAAAAACTTTTCTTTGATCATCGTTTTTCTTGTGCTTATATCGGTAACTTTAGTAATTGCCCTTTTTGTGTCATACAATCTTACCGCGAAGTATGTTGAAAATGAGTTTGCTTCGAAAAAGGTTGACGTAATGGAGCAAACCATTAAGCCCTATACCAATCTGTACCAAAATAAAATACCCGAAATAACGTCTTACCAGGGATTTCTTGACTCTGCGTCGGCTGCAAGGTATGCTGATGCGGTTTTTAAGGATTATTCATTCGTGAAAAAAATAGTTTTTTATGACGTTAAGGTAAGTAATCAAAAAAACAGTACTATCATCCGGAATAACCTGGGAATTTCTATTAATGCAATGTATCAATATATCCGGCAAGACGGAAAGGTATCCGGATTGAGAATATGGAATACAGCAGACGAAGATGAGTTTAAACAAATGGCCATAAAATTAAGTGATTACGTTGCTTTTTCTGATACTACCCGCGGCTCAACGCAGGACGAAATTTTTAAAACCTTTTATGATATTAAACCCGATAAAATAAACTATTCTAACATCCTGCGGCGGGAAGATGTAAAGAACTTCAGGGAACTGCGAAAAAGCAAGAACCCTTCGTTCTTTTACAAACAAAACATGATGACATTTATTTTGGATCCCTATTTATTGAAGATTAAAAATTCCCACAGGGAATTGTATCAGGATATAAGTATTCAACCCATCGTGTATGATCCGTTTGACAACCAAAGTGGAAATCTTATAACCGAAGTACCTTTATCCGGCGCTTTCTCTGATTTTAAATTATATTTCAGCTCGGGCAGGGATTACCTTACTAATGAGATTAATCGTCGTTTTATGCCTATCGGGGCATTGGTTTTGTTGATATATTGCTTTTTGGTACTTGTTGGCTGGCTCATTTACCGAAACTTAAATTTTAACATAAAGTTGTTTAAACTGCAGTACGATTTTATAAATAATTTCACCCACGAGTTTAAAACGCCGGTAAGTGTAATAAAAATTGCAGGATCAAACTTAAGTGGCGATAATGAGCTGAGTGAAAGACAACGTAAGCAATATGGAAGAATTTTAAATGAAGAGGCCGACAAGCTTAATGATCTGATGAATAAGCTTCTTTCATTTACCCAACTTGAAAATAAATCGATTGAAATCAAAAAAGAAGAGATTGATATTAAAGAGTTTGTAGAAAAATACATTGAAACCTTCCGGATAAAATACCCTGATTTTAAAATTAATTTAAAAATCCGGGGTGTAGAATCTTTTTATACAGATCCGGTACTTTTAGGAAGTGTTTTTCAAAACCTGATTGAAAATGCTTATAAATATTCTCATCCCAATAAAAAAGAACTTATTATCAAAATTACCCATGAAAAACGTAATATTATCTTTTCTTTTGCCGACAAAGGAATTGGCATACAAAAAAATGAACTAGACAATATATTTAAAAAGTTTTACAGAGTAGAAAACCAGTACAATCAAAATGGAAGTGTTGGTTTAGGTTTGGCTTTTTGTAAAGAACTGGTTAATTTTATGGATGGAGATATAATCGTTAACAGCAAGGTAAATGAAGGATCGGAGTTTATTGTTACCTTACCTTATGAAAATTGAAATATGAATAAAGAAATTAAGATTGCGCTGGTTGAAGATGACGAAAACCTGCGTTTCCTGGTAGCCGAGCGTTTGCAATCAGAAGGGTACAAAGTACTGGAAGCCGGCAATGGAGATGACGCCGAAAAGATCATTTTAAAAGAATTGCCGCAGATTGTTTTGCTGGATTGGATGCTGCCGGGCAAACCGGGCTCGGAGGTATGTACCAACATCCGTAACCAGGGATTTGATCAGCTGGTAATAATGATGACCGCAAAAGGGCAGGACATTGATAAAATTGAAGCCTATAACTTTGGCGTGTCTGATTATATTATCAAACCATTTAACATGGATGTGTTGGTGGCGATGATCGACAACAAGATAAAGTTTGCACTAAACAGCGAAAAATCGGAATCCTATCGTTTTGCGAACATGGAACACCTTCCAAATACGCACCTGCTGATACGGGATGGCCGCAAAACGGAGCTTACTATATTGGAAAACCGTATTTTGCTTTATTTTTTAAAGAATAAAAATAAGGTAATTAACCGAGAAGAACTGATGATGGAGGTTTGGGGATATAATGCCGATGTTAACACACGTACTCTTGATATGCATATTGTTAGGCTGCGCAAAAAGATTGAAACCAATGCAGATGCGCCTCAATACCTGCAAACAGTAAGAGGAATAGGATATAAGTTTGTTTATATTCAATAGAGAGTTGCGCGGCGGATGCATTGCATATTTATTCTTTTTCGTAAACCTTTGCGCTGATAAAATTTTTAAAGAAGGTTTGCTGATTAATAACCTTATATCCATGTTGTTGAAAGCGTTTTTCAATATCAGGAAGCTTTGAAGCTTCGATATTGCAAAGTATCTTAAAAAATAAAAGCATCAATTTTAATAGGCTTTTTTGCCACCATTTGCCGGTAAGCTGAAAATCAGCATTCAACCATATCCCGCCGGTCTTCAGAGAAGTATGAATGTATTCAAATACTTTTTGAACGGTTTGTTCATTAAAGCTGTCAAACAAAAATGGGGTTATTATAACATCGAAATTTTTGGTTAACGAAACGTTTTCTATTGCATCATTGACAAAGGTGACCTTGTTACCACCCGGATTTCTTTTTTTAGCAAGTGAAAT
>JAQNCM010000693.1 GCA_029237615.1 Mucilaginibacter sp. | reverse complement strand
GGCCAGGTCGTGCTCGACGCGAGTGGCGACCGCGATCGCGCTCGGGCCGAGCTGCTGGCGCTCCCCGGGATCGGCCCGTGGACGGCGGAATACGTGGCGATGCGGGCGCTGCGAGATCCCGACGCGTTTCTGCCCACCGACCTGGGCGTGCGACACGCACTCGGCGGGCTCGGCCTCGGCACGTGGCCGGCCGAGGCGAGCCGCATTGCCGAAGCGTGGCGGCCCTACCGCGCGTACGCGCTCCAGCACCTGTGGGCAAGCCTCGCGGCGTGACCGTGGCCGCGTGCGGTGACCTGCCGTCGACGCGATCGCCTACGATCCCGGCCGTGAGCGGTCCCGTTGTCGTGATCCTGGCTGCCGGCCAGGGCACTCGGATGCGCTCGGCTACGCCGAAGCTGCTGCATCCCTTGTGCGGGCGGCCACTGCTGTGGTGGCCGGTGGCCGCTGCGCAGGCCGCCGGCGCCTCGAAGGTGGTGATCGTCGACGGCCCCGGGGGGCCGCTGGCGGGGTCGTTTGGCGATCAGGTCGAGACGGCGATCCAGGAGCAGCCGCTCGGCACCGCCGACGCCGTCAAGGCCGCGGCCGGCCACATCGACCACGGCGAGACGGTGATCGTCCTGGCCGGCGACGTGCCGCTGCTCCGGCCCGAGACGCTGATTGAGCTGGCCCGCGTGCATGAGCATGAGGGCGCCGCGGCGACGATGCTGACCGCCGTGCTCGAGGACCCGCGCGGGTACGGCCGCGTCGTCCGCGCGCCCGACGGGACCGTCGAGCGCGTGGTCGAGACCAAGGCCAGCGGCGACGCCAGCGAGCTGGAGCTGCTGATCCGCGAGGTCAACACCGGCGTCTTCGCGTTCGACGGCGGCGCGCTGCTGGAGGCGCTCGCGCACGTGCGCAGCGACAACGCCCAGGGGGAGCTGTACCTGCCCGATGTGCTGCCGATCCTGCGCCGGCACGAGCGGACGGTGCTGGGGCACGAGCTGCCCGATCCGACCGAGACGCTCGGCGTCAACGACCGCGTCGCGCTGGCCGAAGTACGAGCGATCGCGCAGCGGCGGATCCACGAGCGCCACATGCTGGCCGGGGTGACGATCGTCGATCCCGCCAGCACGGTGATCGACGTCGACGTGGAGATCGGCGCCGATGCCGAGATCGAGCCGTTCACCAGCCTGCGCGGGACGACCACGGTCGGGTCAGGATCGGTCATCGGCCCGAACGCGACGCTGATCGACGCGGCGGTCGGGGAGCGGGCCACGATTGTGCACGCGTACGTCACCGGGGCGGAGGTCGGCGATCGCGTCAGCGTCGGTCCGTTCGCCTATCTGCGGCCCGGCACGATCCTGCGCGAGGGCTCGAAGGTCGGCACGTTCGTCGAGGTCAAGAACTCCGATCTCGGCGCGGGCAGCAAGATCCCCCACCTGTCCTACATCGGCGACGCCGACATCGGCGAGGGCACGAACCTCGGGGCGAGCACGATCACCGCCAACTACGACGGCTATCGCAAGCACCGCACGACGATCGGTGCGCGGGTCAAGACCAGCGTCGACACCACGCTCGTGGCGCCGGTCAAGCTCGGCGACGACACCTACACGGCGGCGGGATCGGTGATCACCAAAGACATCCCCGAAGGCGCGCTCGGGGTGGCGCGGGCGCACCAGCGCAACGTCGAGGGCTACGCAGAGCGCCGGCGCGAGCGCGAGCAGGCCGCCCGGGACGGCGGCCCGCAATGAGCGAGGCCGTCCCCTCGCCACGCCGGCCCGCATTTAGATGTGCCGTCGCGTCCCCCGCTTACACTCGCTGGCGGCCTAGATCATGATTGAAGAGCTTCCCGTCCCGGGTGACATGCGCCTCGACTACGACAAACGCCTCCTGCTGGTCACGGGTCGGGCAAACCCTGAGCTGGCCGCCAAGATCGGTTCCAAGCTGGGCGTCGCGCTCAGCCCGCTGACGCTGAAGACGTTCTCCAACGGCGAGGTCTACTGCCGCTACGAACAATCGGTCCGCGGCGCCGACGTGTTCATCGTCCAGCCGACGTGCGCCAACGAGGTCACCGGTATTGGTGCCAACGACGCGCTGATGGAGTTGCTGGCGATGACCGATGCGGCGGTCGGCGGCTCGGCCCATCGCGTGATCGCGGTGACCCCGTGGTACGGATACTCGCGCCAGGACAAGAAGTCCGCCCCGCGCGAGCCGATCACCGCGCGGCTGGTGGCGCGGATGCTGGAGGCGGCCGGGATCGACCGGATGCTCACCATGGACCTGCACTCGGGGCAGATCCAGGGGTTCTTCCAGAAGCCGTGCGACCACATGACCGCGCTGTTTATGCTGACCCAGTACTTCGACGACCTCGGCCTCGAGGACCTCGTCGTCGTCGCGCCGGATGCCGGGCGAGTGAAGCTCAACAAGCGCTTCGCCTCTCGGATCGGCGCCGACCTGGCGATCCTCAACAAGGAGCGCCCCGCGCAACAGGTCGCCGAGATCAACTACGTGATCGGTGAGGTGGCGGGCAAGACGGCGGTGATCGTCGACGACATCATCGACACCGCCGGGACGCTCAAGGCGGCCGCCGAGGCCGTCCACGACGCCGGCGCCCGGCGCGTTTACGCGGCCGCCACCCACGGCGTGTTCTCCGGCAACGCCTGGGAGAATCTGGCCGCGGCCGGATTCGAGCAGATCGTCGTCACCGACACGATCCCGCCGCGTCCCGGCAAGCCCGAGAACGTCCGCGTGCTCTCGTGCGCGGACCTGCTGACCAACTCGATCCGCCAGATCTTCACCGACGGCTCGGTCAGCGACGTGTTCGGCGGCGAGAACCAGCTGTTCTGAGCCGGCGCCGGCCCGTGCGCCCATGAGCGAGAACCCGGGGCCGACCGAGGATCCGGAGGCGCCGTCGTGACGGAGGCGCGCCGGATCCACAGCGAGCGGGCCGCGAGGCTGATGGAGCTGCTCGGGCTGAGCGACGAGGAGCTGTGTCAGGTGCTGGCCGTCGATCCGCTGTCGCTGCTGTCCGGTCAGCTCGATCACGCGAGCGAGCTGCCGATCCTGCTGGCCCTGCTCGAGGAGTCCGAGCAGCAGGCCGGCGCGCCGATGCTACGGCGCTGGGT
>JAQNCM010000150.1 GCA_029237615.1 Mucilaginibacter sp. | reverse complement strand
AGCAGAAAAGATTGGCCGGAAGCAGTATTATATAGGTTCCATTATTTTATTTACCCTGGCCTCCGCTATGTGCGGGTTTTCTCATAATTTATGGGAACTTATAGGGTTTCGTTTTTTACAGGGCATTGGTGGCGGTGCTCTACTATCCACATCACAATCCATTCTGTTTGAAACCTTCCCGGTTAAAGAACGCGGAACGGCAAGTGGGATATTTAGCCTGGGTATTATTATTGGTCCGTCTATAGGGCCCGTGTTGGGGGGATACATTGTGGATAATTTATCATGGCAATGGATATTTTATGTGAATATCCCTATAGGATTGTTGGCCGCAATATTGTCCTATATTTATATCAGGCCCACCAAAAGATCCACCGACGGACGAAGTATCGACTGGCTGGGAATTTTCCTGCTAACAATCGGTATTGGTTCATTGCAGATTGTTTTGGAAAGAGGCGAAACTGATGATTGGTTCTCCGCAACCTATATAATTATTTTAAGCATCATTGCTGCAATATCCCTTGCCATATTGGTATGGTGGGAACTTCGAATTAAATTTCCGGTCATCAACTTAAGGGTTTTAAAAAGCTCCACCTTGTCAATTTCGGCCATTATGACTTTTGTACTTGGATTCGGGCTTTTCAGCGCGGTGTTTGTTTTTCCATTGTACGCCCAGCGTATCATTGGTTATTCTGCATTTCAAACCGGTACCATGCTTTTACCAGGGACATTAATGGCTGCAATGATCTCTCCGTTCCTGGGAAAGATGTTACAAAGTGGCATCCGTCCGCAATACCTGATTATTACTGGATTTGGTATAACCGCTATTTTTGGATACCTGATGTCTGGCTCAAACCTTGAGACAGGTGCTGCCAGCTTTTTCATTCCATTGTTATGCAGGGGTGTAGGTGCGGCATTACTTATTGTTCCGCTTACTGCACTGGCAGTATCAGAACTTAAGCCGGCAGATATACCGCAGGGAGCAGCTCTTAATAACATGATGCGCCAAATGGGCGGTTCTTTTGGAATAGCCATGATAAACACGTACATCGCGCACAGGGCAGCCGCCAACAGGACGTCCTTAATCACCCATATTACCTCCACTGACCCAACTACTCATGATAGGATACAAATGGGAATAAAGAATTTTATGGCACATGGCGCCAACTATATGCGGGCTGTCCAGCAAGCAATAGGTGCTTTGGAAGCAACCGTGGTGCGACAAACGTTTTTGTTGAGCTATATGAATGCGTTTCTATTACTGGCTATTATGAATGCAGCTTGTATTCCTTTGGTTATTATGACTATAAAAAAGAAATCTGGTCAAAAATCGACCGTTAAAATGACTATACCAGACCATTAATCCTTCAGGTACATGACTAACAACATTAATCACTATAGCGGATCTCATTATGTTCTGTTAACCCTTGAAAAAGACACAAAGATTGAAAATGCTTGCTCACCCTCCATCGACTTAACAAGCCATCTTCAATTATCAGGAGCTGCGAAAATCAGAAAAAGTAATATGTTATGGAGAGGTTATGAACCAGCGGGCGGTATGCATTATCCTTTTCGTCTCTTCAGCGGATGACTTTGAAAAGATCATACTGAACGATCCGGCATTAAAATCCGGTGCATTTAAAGAAAGTACTCCCCGAATTACACTGTGACCTGGAGGGGCATATCGTCTCCCCTATTGATTTAAAAGTTTCTTTTTGTGTTCATCATATTCCGCCTGGGTGATCGCACCCGAATCGAGCAAAGCTTTTAACTTTTTCAACTTATCAAGATTATTGTCAGAAGCCTGTTGAAGAATGACAGGCGAGTTAGACTGACAGGGTATCACCTCACATACCTGTATTGCATCGTCGATCATTAAATTGTAATTGGTAAGGTTGCCGCCGCCTACAATAAACCAGTATTTTACTATCCCGTTTATTTTACTCGCTTTTATTTTTTTAATAATTACAGCTGTATTAGCATATCCCCGCCCGATATTAAGTTGATCGGGCCCTGCATTTGGCTCGTAACTCATTGCCGCGCCCCAGCCACCCATTTGGAGATAAGTAAATGTTCCGCTTGCAGATGATCCCAACCCTAACCGGACGGTATCTCCGATATGATAAGTAATTCCATTAATAGCCTTATATGCCGTCAACTTTTGAGCATATATAAACAAAGGCGTTAATAGCGCGATAATAAATAATGATTTTTTCACGGCTCAAAGGTTGAGGTTAAATTTTTATAAATATAAAAATTTCCTTAAAGAAGTGCTTTGTCAGATCAGTTAATTTCAGGATGACTTTCTGGTCAATAGTTTCAAAATATGTTTCGATGTGCTTTGAAAAAACTATCGTGTATACTTTTTCAGGCAGTAGTTAATCAAAAACCTGCAAAACAATAATTTAATACGTTAAAAAATACATTATTTCGAATTACGACAGGAAAAAACGATAAATTTTCACGTAACGTCCATGTAAAACGAGAATAAATTTAAATAATGACATAATTACACAACAAAAAAACTCAGAAATAGTCATTAATATAGAAAAACAATCAAAATTTAATTTAAAATTTAAAAAAAAATGGAGATTATTTTAAATATATTAAATTATAAATCTATAACGGTAATATTTCTGATAAATTTTTAATTTATAGTAAAATCACACATATAAAACCTAATAAATTGTAACAATTTTAATATAAAAATAATTAGTTTGTAATAAACAATCTTTTTTATGCCATATTCTAGAAAAAAGTAGCAAATTGTAACAAAATTTTTATTAACTGACTTAATTTATTACGAATGAAAAAACTATTACTTAAAAGTATGTTGGTTTTGTTAATTATGGTATCCCATGCCTATGCACAAAGCCGTACAATTACAGGAACCGTTACTGAGAAAGATGAAGGTCCGCTTCCTGGCGTTACCGTCGTCGTAAAAGGCACAAAAACAGGTACCCAAACTAACGCACAGGGAAAATTTACTATCACTGCAAACATTGGTGAAGCACTTATTTTTTCTTCAATAGGTTATATACCAAAATCGGTTGTCGTATCCGGCCCTGTTGTTAATGTAATTGTAGAGCCAAATAAAACGCTGCTATCAGATGTAATGGTTATTGGCTATGGCACACAACGAAAAAGAGACAACATTGGCAGTATTGCCCAGGTAAAAGGCAGTGATTTGGTTGAGCAGCCGGTGCAATCTTTTGAAGATGCACTTGCGGGTAAGGCTTCTGGTGTACAGGTAACCATACCAAGCGGCCTTTTAAATGCACCTCCGGTTTTTCATATACGGGGTACCAATTCAATCGGTTTGGGTTCACAACCACTTATTGTTGTGGACGGTGTTCCCAGTTTTGATGGCAATGTTGGCGCCGGTGAATCAGGCAGTAATGCTTTCTCAAATATCAATCCGGATGACATAGAAAGTATTGACATTGCTAAAGACGCATCTGCTACCGCTATTTATGGTAGCCGCGCTGCCAACGGTGTAGTATTTGTTACCACTAAAAAAGGAAAAAAAGGCGATGCCGTAGTAAGCATAGATAGCTGGATGGGCGTTACAAAAGTAAACAGGCTGCCTAAAATGTTAGATGCCCAGCAGTATGTCACCTTAAAAAATGAAGCTTTGGTAAACGCTGGATTGTACAATACCACTGTTACAACCCCGCAAACTATCCCTCTTGAATATACCACTTTAACGCCGGGCCCCAACGGAAATCCTATCAATACTAATTGGGAGAACCTGATATATAAAACAGGTACTTCGTACAATTCCACAGCAAGTATATCTGGCGGCACCGATAAAACCACTTATTACGCATCTGTTAACTGGAGCAAGCAAGCCGGCATAATCGTAAAAAATGAGTTTGATAACAAAGGGTTACTCTTTAATGTTGACCATAAAGCAAACAAATATATTACTATAGGCACTAAATTGGCTTATGCCGACCAGGGTAACCTTGCCGCCACATCTTCAGGTTCATTGAGTGGTGAAGCTTATAATACAAATGGACTTGGAAGGCTTGCGCTGTTGCTTCCGCCAAATATATCACCTTATAACAATGATGGCAGCTATAATTTAAATCCGGCGAACGGACTATTAGGGTTAATGAATAATAAAGGATTTACCAATAGTTATCCCAATCCTATGCCAGCGCTAAACCTGGACCGCTCCAATAGCTATATTACTCATTTAACAGGAAATGTTTATTTACAGGTAAAACCTTTATCGTGGATCACCTTAAAAACGGTGTATGGTATTGATTATATCAATGCAAACAATGATTCATTCATTGATCCTATTGATAACTTTTCAATTGTTAACGGCGTTACAACCAACCAGGCAAGTGCTACCGATTCCTACCTGCAAAACAAAAGGTATGTTTGGTCAAATACAGCTCAGTTTGATTATACTTTTGCAACCAAACACAATGTCTCCTTATTATTGGGTAACGAACAGCAGGGCCAAACTCAATATGGTTATGGCTTAACCCGTACCACACTTTCTGACCCTGCATTTAATCAAATACAAGCGGGTTATGTAAACGTTACCGTACCTGTTACCCCGCTGGTAAACACACAAAATTACCTGGTATCATTTTTTGGCCGTTTAAATTACAATTTTGACGAAAAATACTTTCTATCTGCCACGCTGAGAAAAGATGGCTATTCGGCTTTTGGATCTAATAAAAAATATGGATACTTCCCTGGTGTGGGCGCTGGCTGGGAAATCACCAAAGAGGCTTTCTGGAAAAATATAGGAGCCGATAAAATATTCAGCAGCTTTAAAGTAAAAGCCAGCTATGGCAGGGTTGGTAACACAAGCGGGTTAAGCGATTTTGGTTCTTATACACAATATAGTGCAAGTACGCTGTATAATGGCCGCCCTACACTTATTCCAAGCATAACAGGCAACAACTCGCTAGGGTGGGAAAACAGTTCAAAAACTGATATTGGATTAGACTTTGGCATATTTAACGACCGCATTACCGGCGAAATTGGCTTATACAAAGATAATGTAACCGGGTTAATATTTAATGTACCGCAAGTACCTTCGGCAGGTTTGGCATCTAACCCAGCAGTTAACATTGGTTCGCTATATAATCAAGGGCTCGAATTCTCTATTAATGCTGACATCATCCGCTCAGCAGCATTTAGATGGAGCTCGAGCTTTAATATAAGCTTCAATCAAAACAAGATCACGGCTTTAATACCTGGAACCAATTATTTCACTTATTCAACCTCCGGTCTTGAAATTACCAACATTAACAAAGTAGGTGGCGGCGTGGGCGATTTATATACCGTGCGGTCAGCTGGTGTTGACCCAAGAAATGGAGATCGTATATTTATTAATGGCAAAGGGCAGCAGGTTGAATACTCCTTCAATGCCATAGCAACTCCTCAGGGTTCAGCTCACTATTTTAATATGGACGGCACACCCTATCTAACTGCTGCCGGTACTATAAACAGCATCAATCAAACTGCTGACGCCGTTGATTATGGAAATGCAACACCTAAGGAAGTAGGTGGATTCAGTAACACCTTTCATTATAAAAACTTTGATCTGAACGTGTTATTTACCTATCAGCTTGGTTTTTATGTTTATTATGGAACTGCCGCAACGCTAACCGATCAGCGTTTCTGGAACAACTCAGTTAATATTCTGGACCACTGGACTACCCCGGGCCAGGTAGCCGCCTATCCAAAAGTAGTTTTCGGCGACAACGTATCAAACGGCACCTCCTTCCCTACTGATTTTAATACATACAGGGGCGATTTTTCAAAACTTAAAACCTTGAATTTTGGCTACACGCTTCCAAAAGCTATATTAACTAAGGCAGGTATAAAAAGTGTAAGGTTTTATGTAACCGGTCAAAATTTATTTATCATCACCAAATACCCCGGACCAGATCCTGAAGTGGCTTCTAACGGTACAGGTATTAACGGGAACAGTACCCCCGGTGTTGACAGAAATACTGTAGCAAATGGCAGAACATTTACAGCAGGTTTCTCACTTAAATTTTAACTATATAATTTAAAAGAAATGAAAAAGAAATTAATATATATAATTGGCATAGCGTTACTTAGCAGCTACTCTTGCCAAAAGAACAATCTATATCCCGCATTACAAACATCAGTTGCCAATCAGAATGGTGCTCCTTTTTCTTCGGCAGCACGAATCTCCGGACAAGTATTTGGTTTATACAGCAACTTAAAAAATGGACAGTTATATGGTGGCCGGTACCAGATTTATAATGATGTAAAAGCTGATAACTGGATAAACTCAACCGCTAACTCTGTAACCGCTTATCAAACCTGGACAGAGACCGTTAGCAGTACAAGCTCTGAGGTTATAAATTTATGGTCGCAGGCTTACTTTACCATTAACAACTGTAACTTGTTTATTGATGGAATGAAAAGCACAGGCACCGCAGTTGTAGGTTCTGCCCTGGCTGCAAATTATATTGGTGAAGCTAAATTTGTACGCGCGCTTGCCTATTATGCTTTAATGCAGATGTATTGTGTGCCATATTCCGTTAACAGTGGCGCTTCTCCCGGCGTGCCATTGCGTCTGACAGGATTATCCGCTTACGGTAATTACCAGCTTGCTCCATCAACTGTAGCGCAGGATTATGCACAGATCATAAGCGATTTAAATGATGCAGAAACCAGTTTACCAACCGCTTATTATACTACATCAGCAAACACCACGCTTGATGCAACATCCAATGTCACCAGGGCGCACGTAAACTCCGCTATTGCATTTAAAACCAGGGTTTATTTAAGCATGGGTCAATATCCCAATGTTATTACTGAGGCAAATAAAATTGTAAGTGCCGGCGCGCCGTTTACCGCTACTTCGGGCGTACCTTTTGCATTGCAATCA
>JAQNCM010000555.1 GCA_029237615.1 Mucilaginibacter sp. | reverse complement strand
TCGATGGATTCAAGACCGACGGTGGCGAGCACGCCTGGGGTCGGGACCTGCGCTACCTCGATGGCAAACACGGCGACCAGGGCAACGCGCTCTTCCCGGTGTACTACGCCAAGGCCTACGGCGACCTTCTGGAGTCCGCGGGCAAGGCGCCCGTGACCTTCAGCCGCGCCGGTTTCACCGGCAGCCAGGCACATGGCACGTTCTGGGCCGGGGATGAGAACTCGACCTGGCAGGCCTTCCGCTGGTCGCTGTTTGCGGGCCTCTCCGCGGCGTCCAGCGGCATCGTCTACTGGGGCTGGGATCTCGGCGGCTTCTCCGGCGACGTTCCCGACGGTGAGCTCTACCTGCGCTCCGCGGCCGCCGCCGCCTTCGTGCCGATCATGCAGTATCACGCTGAGTTCAACCATCACCGCACACCATCGGGCAACCGCACGCCATGGAATATCGCGGAACGAAACGCGGATGACCGGGTTATTCCCGTGTTCCGGCGCTTCGCCAAGCTGAGGGAGCGACTCGTTCCGTATCTTGCCGAGCAGGCCCGGATTTCGGTCCAGACCAGTGCACCTCTCATGCGCCCGCTGTATTTCGACTTCACCGACGACGAAAAGGTCTGGGACTACCCGCTGCAGTGGATGCTCGGCGACGAGATCCTCGTCGCGCCGGTGACCGACGCCGGCGCATCGGAATGGTCTACCTACCTGCCAGCTGGCGAGTGGGTGGATGCCTGGACCGGTTCGCCGATCACGGGTGGCCGTGTGGTCTCCCGCGCCGTACCCATCGACGAGATACCCATCTACGTGCGGTACTCCGCCTGGGATCGCTTGGCGGGGATCTTCCTGCCGTAAGCGGTCGCCGCACACGCTGTTCTCCAGCGTTCGTCGCGCCGGGGTTCGCTACGCCTGCATTCGCAGCGTCCGCGTTCGTCACGCCCATCGTCATCACACCCTCAGCCTCGCAAGGTCGACGCGACCGCCCCTTCGTGGCCGTCTCGAACTATCGACATGTGCTGGGGGTACGAAGTAGGGGATTCCGTTCTCGATGAAGACGGTCCAACCGTCGTTGTGCACGCGATGATGGTGGTGCGAGCAGAGCAGGATGCCATTGACAGTGATGCTGTGCGCATCGGCGAACTGCCGCGTTCCATCTCCGTGACCTTCCGCGCGGCTTCTGCGATGTGAGGTGCCATGCATGGCGGAGGGCACAGCGACGGATGGCCATCGGAACTCTTGCTTTCGATGCGAATTCATCAGGGCGATCGCCTGGGGCGAGAGACGCGGCCCACGGATTCGGGTACTTGATCTTAGTGCCGTTCGCCATCGCGGCGAGGTCGAATTACGCGCAGCCGCAGCCGCGTTCGACGAAGGCGACGCGTTGGGCTCAACTGAACAGCAGGCCACTGATCACCGATTGGCACCGACGCCGATCTCTCCGATGGACCTAGGCTGGAACAAATTCCGGCGCCAGCGAGAAGCGCTCAGCGAGAAAGCATCGATAGCCCATAGTCCAGCCGATAATCGCGGGGATCGTCGCCGCCATCACCGGATTCTCGAGTTCGTTCGCGATCGTGCTCGCGGGTCTCGCGGCGGTCGGTGCGAGCGAGTCGCAGTCGGCATCCGGGCTCCTCGTGATCTGCGTCGCCCAGGGCGTTCTCGCGATTGTGCTGAGCGTCGTTTACCGCATACCGCTCAAGTTCGCGTGGAGCACCCCGGGCGCTGCCCTTCTCGTGGCGACGGCCGGCGTGACCGGGCGGTTCGCCGAGGCCGTCGCGGCGTTCATCGTCGCGGCCGCGCTCATCGTGCTCGTCGGGCTGTGGCCCGCGCTCGAGAGGCTCATCGGGCGCATTCCGCGGCCGATCTCGAACGCGATGCTCGCCGGCATCCTCTTTCCGCTGTGTCTCGCTCCCGTCAAGGCGGCGGTGCAGATCCCGCTGCTCGCCGTGCCGGTGATTCTCGTCTGGCTCCTGCTCTACCGGCTGGCGCCGCGGTGGGCGGTTCCTGCTGCGATCGCGCTGGCGGGCGTGCTTCTCGCGGTGACCGTCGACTCCGACTGGTTGCACGGCGCGCACCTCCTGCCCCGGGTCGATTTCGTCGCGCCACAGTTCGACCTGATGGTCGTGGCAAGCCTCGCGATTCCGCTCTTCATTGTGACGATGGCGGGGCAGAACATCCCGGGAGCCGCGATTCTCAACAACTTCGGTTACCGTCCGCCCGTTCGCGCGTCGCTCATCGGTTCCGGCGCGCTCTCGGCTGCCGGGGCGCTGTTCGGCGGGATCACGATCAACCTGGCCGCGCTCACGCAGGCGCTCACGGCCGGTCCCGAGGCATCTCCCGACAGGACCAAACGCTGGATCGCCCCCGTCTCGGCCGGCGGCACCTACATCGTGCTCGGGTTGCTCGCGGGCGTGGCAACCGCGTTCGTCGCGGCATCCCCGCCGATCCTCGTCGAAGCGGTCGCGGGGCTAGCGCTCCTGAGCGCGCTCATCGGCGCGGTCACCGCGGCGATGCAGGCGCCCGCCGACCGGCTCGCCGCCATTGCGACCTTCCTGGTTACGGCATCCGGAATTGTCGTTCTGGGCATCGGTTCGGCGTTCTGGGGAATTCTCGTGGGCGCGATCGTAATGCTCTGGCTCGGGTGGCGGCGTCGCAGATCGAGACTCGCCGGGCGAGAATAGCGAACGGCACCGTTGCGGAGGACGATTGCGGCGCGGCGATGTGGAAACGTGCGTCGGTGCGGCGTGTCTTCCTCCGCAACGGTTGGAGGCAGGGGCGGTCAGCCCGTGAGGCCGCGGCGTTCGAGCAACGGTTCGATCACAGCATCCCTGCCGCGGAATTCTCGGTAGGCCTCGAGCGGATCCTTCGATCCGCCCACCCCGAGCAACAGCGAACGGAAGCGATCACCGTTCGCACGCGTCAGGCCGCCGTTCTCCTTGAACCACTCGACGG
>JAQNCM010000052.1 GCA_029237615.1 Mucilaginibacter sp. | reverse complement strand
TCCGTAAAACACCGTTTGGTTAAAGCCTTTTTCGGCATCAGGCAACAGCTTATTCTCCACAAAGCTACTTACCATGTCAATAAAATAGGGCTCTTCACCATGCAGCAGGTACAAGGGCTTATATTTTCTCTTCTGCAGGTCCTTTAATATGTCGGTAGCGGTCATTTGTTAAGTTAAAAGTAAAAATTCAAAATTCAAAACGGGAATCTTAAAATTCAAAAGTAAAAATTCAAAAGCGAAAGCGCATTTATAAACTAAACAAATTACATGTATCCGTCAACTATTTAGTTTTGACTTTTTACTTAACACAGCACATATCTGTCTAACTATTTTTACTTTTGAATTTTTACTTTTTACTTTTGATTTACCTCATGGATCTGCTGCTCCCGCTTCAACTGCCTCCGTATCCTTTTAAAATCAGTGACCAAAATGGTCAGTTGATATTATTTGATGTGATCCGTAAAAGAAACATAGTGATAACTCCGGAGGAATGGGTGCGCCAGCATTTTGTACAATACCTAATCCGCCAAAAAAACTATCCAAAAACACTGATAAAGCTCGAGGGTGGGCATAAGCTCCATGGAATGGCCAAAAGATCGGATATCGTTGTATATAATTCTGCAGGAGAGAAAATTTTATTGGTGGAATGTAAGGCTCCATCAGTAGCCATAGATCAAAAAACGTTCGACCAGGTAGCGAGATACAACATGGTTCATAAGGTTAAAATACTTGCAGTTACAAACGGGTTAAACCATTATTATTGCCGGGTTGATTTTGAGACCCGCAATTACAGCTTTATTGAGGATCTGCCCGACTATAAGGCAATATGATTAATGAACGGCTGCAACCAGGCTTTGAATTTTTTCTATTAATTCTTCGGGCTTAAAGGGTTTTGATACATAATCATTCATCCCTGCGTTTAAAACCTGTTCTTTTATATCATAAAGCGCCGCTGCTGTTAAAGCTATTATGGGGATGGTAGCTTTTTTTGCATCCGGTTGTTTACGTATCTCAATAGCCGCATCGAAACCATTCATCACCGGCATTTGAAGGTCCATCAAAATAATATCAAAATCGCCATACTGCACCATTTCAATGGCACGCTCGCCATTCTCTGCAACGGTTGGAATGATACCCCACCTTGCCAGCAGTTTTTTCATTAGCAGCACATTAACAGGATTATCTTCTGCAATCAACAAACGCAGATGGCTTAAACTATCCAATCCCTGTAAAAGCTGTTCACTGCAGGTTTCGGTTGATACTCCTAATTCCAAACTAAATGAAAATTCTGACCCTTCACCAATTTTGCTCGAAACATACATCTGTGAGTCCTGTAATTCCAACAAACGCTTAACAATCGCTAAACCCATACCGGTTCCGCCGTATTGCCGCGTAGACGTTATTGATTCCTGGGTAAACGGCTCAAAAATACTGTCGAGGTTACTTTTTTCTATCCCTATGCCGGTATCCTTTATTACAAATGTCAGGGTGTTGGTATTATTCCTGTTTTCATGCCCATAAACCTTTATCCAAACGCCGCCTTCACTTGTAAATTTTATTGCATTACTTACCAGGTTAAAAAGAACCTGGCCAATCCTGGTTGGATCGCCAATAAACTTTTTATTATTTAATGCAGGATCCATTTTAATCATGAACGACAAGCCTTTTTGCTCGGCTTTTAACACTTCGGCCCCGCAAACATTTTGAAGCAGATCATTCATGTTGAACTTTACCTTCTCAAAAACCACTTTACCTGATGTGATCTTATTAAAATCGAGCACATCATTTACGATTGCCAGCAGGTTATTTGCCGACAATTTTAATACATTAAGATTTTCTTTCTGATCGGCCCGTGGATTGGCCATTATCATCAGGTTGCTCATACCTATCACAGCATTTAACGGCGTCCTTATTTCATGGGACATGGTAGCGAGAAATTCCGATTTTATCTGTGAAGATTTTTCGGCCTTGTCTTTGGCAAGCTCCAATTCGTCGTTAAGAATCTTCTGCCTTTCGCCGGTTTCTTCCAGCGCTTTTATATTTTTAAAAAAAGCACTGTAAAAATGGCTGTGGATATAAATAATGATGATAAAATTGGCAAATATGCTGATGATCACCGTGGCCTGATCTACCGTTTCCGGCGGAATAGGAATAGAATAACTTGAATAATTGGATAACACTAAAAACGCCAGCACGGGTATAACGTTCAGCAATGAATAAAACAAGCCCCAGCGTTGCCCAAGCATATAAAAGCTAAATAAGATTACCAACAGCATAACCTGCACGGTAACAATATCAACTTTTTGGAGCGCTATAAAAACATTATTTAGATTGATGAGGGAAGCAAGGATGATTAACGCATGTGATATTTGGCGACAATGCGGTCTGTAGGTTAAAAACTTAAACAAAAATGCGATAGAAACAAATAAAATACCCGCGGTAAAAGTTAGTAAAACCTGGTGCTGAAAATAAACGCTGATAAAAAGGCCGGCAACCGCCACTGCTACAATCCCAAAACCATAGTAAAGCAAACGTATACGGGCCTGATCAAGGATCGACTGCTCCCTTGTAAGTATCCTGTTTATTGAAAAGTTAAAAAAGCTTACTTTTTTATTCATTCAAGTGCCTGCTATGCTGTTAAATTCGAAACAAAAATGCAACAGCAAGAACAAGCAATTACTTGAACGCCCTGCTTCATCGAATTAATAATTTATCGCAGGATCAAATGCAATTAGCAAGCCAAAGCAGCCAGGTTCTCCTCTAATATTTTAAGCTTGGCTTCAGCATCGGCTTTTTTCTTTAATTCAACCTCAATAATATCGGGTTTTGCATTGCTCATAAACCGCTCATTCGATAACTTAGAGTTAACAGATTTCAAAAAACCGGTAAGGTATTCTTTGTCTTTTTTTAGCCTTGCACATTCTGCCCCGAGGTCTAAATTTTCGTTTAATTGAACGTAAAATTCATCTGTACTAACCATAAAAGCACTTGCCCCGCTTATTTTATCCGCTACTATATCAAGCGTACTGAGGTTACCCATTTTGGTAATTATTGACTCGTATTTTTTATAAGGGACACCTGAATTTTCTTTAACAGAAAGCGGCAATTTTTCTTTAGGCGAAATCTGTTTACTGTTACGAATATTGCGTAACTGTGTAATGATTTGTTTAACATTTTCAACTTCTGTTAAAAGCTGTGTATTAATTTTCCCATAGTTAGGTAATTGGGCAACAATGCAACAATCAGTTTCAGAACGTTCCCCAAAAAGCTCGTCGTGCCATAGCTCTTCGGTTATAAAAGGCATAAACGGATGGAGTATCTTTAAAACGTTTTCAAAAAATTTAATGGTGAAATTATGGGTTTCCCTGTCTATGGGGTGCTGGTAAACAGGCTTAATCATTTCAAGGTACCATGCACAGAAATCGTCCCATACCAGCTTATAGGTCGCCATTAAAGCTTCAGAAAGCCTGTATTGTGCAAAATCATCTTCAATTTCGCTGATGGCCTGGTTAAACCTGCTTTCAAACCATTCAATCGCAACTTCATTATTATTATGGAGACTATCATCAACTTCCCAACCTTTAACCAACTTAAAGGCATTCCAAACTTTGTTGGCAAAATTACGGCCCTGTTCGCAATAGCTTTCATCAAACATCAGGTCATTACCGGCAGGAGAGCAAAATAACATCCCTACTCTCACACCATCTGCGCCAAACTTTTCAATCAGGTCTATCGGATCAGGAGAATTTCCCAATGACTTTGACATTTTGCGGCCAAGCTTGTCGCGTACTATCCCGGTTAAATAAACATTTTTAAATGGAACCCCGCCCCTGAACTCATGCCCTGCCATGATCATCCTTGCCACCCAGAAAAACAAGATCTCCGGAGCGGTTACCAAATCATTGGTTGGGTAATAATAGTTGATATCGGCATTGTTAGGGTCTTTAAAACCATCAAATACCGATATAGGCCAAAGCCAGGAAGAGAACCAGGTATCAAGCACATCTTCATCCTGTTTAAGGTCGTCAATGGTGAATGGTGAATGGTGAGTAGTGAGTAGTTTAGCTTGTTCAAACGCTTCTCCGCGTGTTTTAGCAATCACAAATTGTCCGTTTGGTAAATACCATGCAGGGATTTGCTGGCCCCACCATAATTGCCTGCTGATACACCAATCCTTGATGTTCTCCATCCAGTTGCGGTAGGTATTAGTAAATTTCTCCGGAATCAGCTTTATATCGCCTTTCAACACGTATTCCAGGGCCGGTTTGGCCATTTCGTCCATCTTGCAAAACCATTGCATAGAAAGCTTTGGCTCTATCACTGCATCGGTACGCTCAGAAAATCCGATCTGCGATTTATAATCTTCTACTTTCTCCAGGTAGCCATCAGCTTCCAGCAAAACAGCTATCTTTTTACGGGCAGCAAAACGGTCCTCTCCCACCAGTATCTTTGCATTTTCGTTTAATGTTCCGTCGTCATTTAAAATATCAATAACGGGCAGGTTATGCTTTTGTCCAAGCTCATAGTCGTTCAAATCATGTGCGGGCGTCACCTTTAAACAGCCAGTACCAAAATCCATGGTTACATATTCATCCAGTATAACCGGAATCTCCCTGTTAATCAACGGTATCAACACCCTTTTTCCGTGCAGGTGAAAATACCTTTCATCATTTGGATTGATACATATTGCCGCATCAGCCATGATAGTTTCAGGACGGGTGGTAGCTATGGTAAGAAAGTCCGAAAGTCCGAAAGTCCGAAAGTCCGAAAGATCTGAAGTTTCGTCCTCTTGTCTTTCGGTCTTTCGGTCTTTCGGACTTTCGGACACAATAGCGTAGCGGATATAATAAAGCTTCTGGTTAACTTCCTTGCGGATCACTTCTTCGTCGGATACTGCTGTTTTTCCTTGCGGGTCCCAGTTTACCATGCGTATACCGCGGTATATCTGTCCCTTTTTGTACAGGTGGATAAAAGTATCTATAACGGCTTCTGAAAGCTCATCTTCCATCGTAAACCGCGTGCGGTCCCAATCGCATGATGCGCCCAGCTTTTTTAATTGTTCAAGAATAATACCGCCGTATTTTTCTTTCCATTCCCATGCGTAGTTCAAAAATTCTGTGCGGCTCAAATCCTTTTTGCTGAGGCCCCTTTCTTTAAGCATGGCCACCACCTTTGCTTCGGTTGCAATGCTTGCATGATCTGTTCCGGGTACCCAGCAGGCATTTTTCCCCTTCATACGTGCACGGCGCACCAGTACGTCCTGAATGGTATTGTTCAACATATGCCCCATGTGCAAAACACCGGTAACGTTTGGTGGCGGAATCACTATGGTATAAGGTTCGCGCTCATCAGGCACTGATTTAAAAAATTTGTGTTCTAACCAGTAACTGTACCATTTTTCTTCGGTCTCTTTAGGCAGGTATGTTTTAGAAATGTTCATAGCTTACAAAAATAGCGTTTTGCTTTAATATGTCCATAGACCATAGTCAATAGACGATACCTGATAGTAGTTTATAATGATAACCAGCTATGAACCATGATCCATCGACTATGACTGCCCATCATAACAATATTTTTACAATTAAGCAGTTAATAACAATATACCCCTTATTTTACTATGAAAACTTTGTCCATACAACGTTTTTTAACGGGGATATTAAAAAAAATAAAGTCGTCTTCGTTGATAAAATGGTTTAACCGCTAATTCCGGACATCCCTGTTTGTGAAGTTTAAGGTTATTTGTTATCTTTAATTTTCAAGTAAATTAACAATAATTTTAACCAGCGAAATTTAATCCCTTAATATATTATGACTTTAAAATTTACAAATTTTATGCTGATAGGTGTGCTATGCCTGTCGGTTAATGCTTTTGCTGACGGGGGTGGTAACAAAGGGAAGACGAAAGCAAAAAGCATTGTTATTCCGCCCAAAAAATTTATCGATCCGGCAAACATGGATATGTCTGTTAAGCCGGGCGATAACTTTTTTGACTATGCCAATGGTAAATGGATAAAAGAGAACGCAATTCCTGCAAAGGAAACCCGTTGGGGCAGCTTTAATATCCTGCACCAGGAAAACACCGACAGGCTGCTTGGCTTGCTTGCTGAAGTAAGCAAAACGCAACACCCAAAAGGAAGCCTGGAACAACGTGTTGGCGATTTATATGCCAGTGGGATGGACAGTGTTGCTATTGAAAAACGCGGCATTTCGCCTATAAAAGGCGATTTGGAACGCATTGATGCTATTACTGATTTAAATGGGGTTATTAAGGAAACGGTTTATGAACGTACGCATGGCCAAGGCGGCCCTTTGTTTGGCTTTGGCGTAGGCCAGGATTCAAAACATGTAACCAAACACATTGCCGAGCTTAACCAGGGAGGTACCAGCCTGCCCGACCGTGATTATTATTTAAAAAGTGACCCGCGTACTAAAAAGATACAGGACGCCTACAAACAATACATCATTACTTTGTTTTCGCTAGCCGGGGCGGGCGCAGATGTTGCTGCTAAAAATGCAGCCACTATATTCACCATTGAAAGTGCACTTGCAAAAGCCCAGATGAGCCGTGTTGCCATGCGCGATCCGCATGCTACCTATAATAAATTTGCAGTTGCCGATTTTAGTAAAACCACTCCTCATTTAAACTGGGTAACGTTACTGCCAGAAATGAACGTTCCGGGACAAGATACCTTAATTGTTGCCCAGCCAGATTTTTTTAAGGCTGAGGACGATCTATTAGCTGCTACCCCGCTTGATGACTGGAAAGTTTATTTGAAATGGAATATTTTAAAAAACTCCGCCGGCGCTTTAAGCTCACCATTTGTAAAAGCGAATTTTGCCTTTAGCAGCGCTTTGAGCGGTCAAAAGGTTGAGACCCCGCGCAACGAACGTATGTCTGGCCTGGTTGATGGTAGTTTGGGCGAATTATTAGGACAACTGTATGTAGCCAAATACTTTACACCGGCTGCAAAGCAATACATGGTTAACCTGGTAAACAACCTGAAAACCACTCTTGGCGAACGCATTCAAAATTTAGCCTGGATGAGTGAAGAAACAAAGGTCAGGGCACTAAAAAAATTAAGTGCCTTCACCGTAAAAATCGGTTACCCGGACAAATGGCAGGCCTATGAAGGATTAACCATTGACCGTGAGGATTATGTAGGTAATTTAAGGCGGATTGGAGTATGGAGATATAATTACGGGGTGAGCCAGATCAATAAACCGGTTGACAAAACCCGCTGGGGTATGTCGCCGCCAACTGTAAATGCTTACTATAACCCGGTAAATAACGAGATTGTTTTCCCGGCAGGTATCCTTCAGTTCCCTTTCTTTGATTTTGGTGCGGATGATGCTGTTAATTACGGTGGTATAGGTGCAGTAATTGGCCACGAAATGACGCATGGTTTTGACGACCAGGGCCGCCAGTATGATGCTGATGGCACATTGCGCGATTGGTGGACCAAAGATGATGCAGATAAATTTAAAACACGCGCCGACCAGGTAGTTACCCAATATAACGGTTTTACCGTGCTGGATACCCTGCATGTAAATGGCAAGCTAACCTTGGGTGAAAACCTTGCCGATTTAGGCGGATTAAATGTAGCTTATGCCGCTTTCAAAAAGACAAAAGAAGGTCAATCAACCAAAAAAATTGATGGTTTCACACCTGATCAGCGTTTCTTCCTGTCATGGGCGCAGGTTTGGAGAGGCTCACGACGCCCCGAAACAGCTGCCCAGCTCATATTAACTGACCCCCACTCACCCGAGCAATATCGTACTAATGCGCCGCTTACCAACATAGATGCCTGGTATACCGCCTTCGATGTAAAGCCGGGAGATAAAATGTATAAAAAACCGGAGGACAGGACGAAAGTTTGGTAATTTAAATCCAGAGCCTTTAGTCGAAAATCTTAGTCAAAGCCTGCTTGTATAGCGGGCTTTGCTGTTTTATCAATTTCGGGAATGGTGTTAAAGAATTAATACTTTAGCTAATGCTATATATTTTTGTTTAAAGACAGATGTAATGGCAACGAAACTGGTTAAAAACCGTCTCGAAGAACAGGCTGGAGGGAGACAAGAAAAGGAGAAGCTTTTTCAGAAAATTAAAGAGATTAGTACGCGCTGTTAAGCTTCCTGCAGATTTTAATGAAGAGAAGGAGATAAACGCTTATTTTGAAAATAAGCATTTATCAAAGTAGTATTTGTTGATACAAATATTACTTTGATAAATCTCATCGCCGAAATTATATGTAATTGCCCGATAGCTTATCTACTGTTAAAATATCGCTTCAGCTATTCTTTTGGTTGGCCCGGCGTTGCTCATGGTATAAAAATGCAATACCGGCACCCCAAATTTCATCAACTCCCTGCATTGGTTTATCATCCATTCAATACCGGCATCTTTTACATCTTTTTCGGATTTGCAACCGTTTATCAGGTCGCAAAGATCCTCAGGCATATCAATATGGAAGGTTTTAGACAGATTAACCAGTTGTTTTGATGTGGTGATCGGCTTTAAGCCCGGAATGATCGGTACATTGATACCATTTGCACGACAGGCATTTACAAAGTCGAAATATTTCTGATTATCGAAGAACATTTGAGTAACAATAAAATTTGCGCCCATGTCAACCTTTTGCTTCAGGTATTTAAAATCAGTTTTAAGATTAGGCGCCTCAAAATGTTTTTCGGGATATCCGGCAATGCCTATACAGAAATCAGTTTTAAGGCTGGCGTCCTTAATTTCATGCATGTAAACGCCGTTATTCATATTAACAACCTGCTGCAGCAATTCAGTAGCGTAACAATGGCCATTAGGCGTTGGTATAAAAGAAGAATCTCCCATGCGTGCATCGCCCCGCAGCACCAGTACATTTTCAATACCCAGAAACTGGAGGTCGATCAGGCCGTTTTCAGTTTCATCTTTAGTAAAGCCGCCGCACAATAAATGCGGAACGGTGTCTACCTTATATTTGTTCATAATGGCCGCACAAATAGCAATCGTTCCCGGCCGCTTGCGGTAGCTCAGTTTCTCCAGTAAACCGTTGGGGTGCTGCTTATAAATATAATCCTCACGCAGGGAGGTTACATCAATAAACGGCGGCTTAAACTCCATCAAAGGATCAATAGCATCATAAATGCCCTGGATACTTTGGCCCTTTAAAGGTGGAATGAGCTCGAAGGAAAACAACGTTTTGCCGTTGGCATTTTTTATGTGATCGGTAATTTTCATGTTGGTAATAGTAGCAGTAGTAGTGACAGTAGCAGTTATTTTTTAGCAGTGAACTTTTCAGGATGAAGAGCCATTGCATTTAACATACGGCCAATCTCATTATATTTTAATTGTAAAGCTGTATGCATATCAATATTGATGTAGTTGCATTCTAACTCGAAATCTAGCCAGATAGATGTTTCTGTTGCTTCACCATCAGCATCTGTCATTTTAGAGGTAAAATGTTTAGGATATATTCTTTTTCGATATCCCTCTCCGATATTTACGCATACGGAACGTGATGATCTCCGAATCTGGTCCGTTAAAGAATATGTTTCTTCTTTTGGAAATTTCAGACTTATTAACCGAATTTCACGGGCAGCTTCAAATGACAATTGATAAACTTTAAGTTCTTTAAAACTTCCTGTCATAGCTAAGTATTAACGGTACTAAATATATAATAATTTTAAACCCTAAGCTAATCAAATAACAACTGCCACTAAAGCCTGCCACTGTTACTAACTAAAATTAATAGGCTAAATTCGGTCCCAGCCATCTCTCCGCTTCTTCTAACGACATGCTCTTCCTTACGGCGTAATCTTCGATTTGATCTTTGCTGATCTTGCCGAGGCCGAAATAACGGGCTTGCGGATGGGCGAAATAAAAACCGCTTACGGATGCCGCCGGTGTCATGGCCAGGCTTTCAGTAAGGTGCATCTGCGCGTTATCTTCTGCTTTCAAAAGCTCAAACAGCGTGATCTTTTCCGTATGTTCCGGACAGGCTGGATAGCCAGGCGCCGGGCGGATTCCCTGGTATTCTTCTTTTATCAGCTCGTCTGCACTTAGTTGTTCGCCTTTTGAATAGCCCCAATATTCCTTGCGCACAAGCTCATGCATTTTTTCGGCAAAGGCTTCGGCCAAACGGTCGGCAAGGGCTTTAGCCATAATGCTGTTATAATCGTCATAATCCTTTTCAAATTTAGCAACCAGCTCATCACAGCCAATGCCGGTTGTTACTGCAAATCCGCCGAAATAATCAGGTACGCCGCTTTCTTTTGGTGCGATAAAATCCGACAACGCATAATAAGGCTCTCCTTTAACTTTTTCGGCTTGCTGACGTAAGGTATGGATGCGGGTCAACAGCGTTTTGCGCGTTTCATCCGTATACAATTCAATATCATCTCCAACACTGCTGGCCGGCCAAAATCCAATTACGCCATTTGCCTGTAATAACTTTTCGTCAACAATCTTTTTTAACAATACCTGTGCGTCATCATAAAGCTTTTTAGCTTCATCACCCACAAACTTATCGTCAAATATTTTTGGATAGCTGCCGCGAAGTTCCCAGGTATGGAAAAAAGGTGTCCAGTCGATATAAGGTACCAGCTCTTCTAAGGGATAAGCCTCAAAAACTTTAGTACCGGTAAAGGTTGGTTTAGGCGCAACATCGCCATCCAAACTTATTTTAAATTTTGAACCTCTTGCCTCTTCTATGCTTACAAACCTTTTATCCGAGCGTTTATTTAAATGTGCCTCACGAGCCTTTTCGTATTCCTCTTTTATCCCTTTTATATAACCATCACGGTTATCCCTGTTCATCAGGTTGCTGCAAACGGTAACACTGCGTGAAGCATCAAGCACGTGGATAGCAGCGCCTGAATAGTGCGGGGCAACCTTAACAGCGGCATGGATGCGCGAGGTAGTTGCGCCGCCGATAATAAGCGGAATGGTAAAGCCTTCACGTTCCATCTCTTTGGCAAAATGCACCATTTCATCAAGTGAAGGTGTAATCAAACCACTAAGGCCAATGATATCGACATTTTGTTTTTTAGCTTCTTCGATGATCCGCTGGGCAGGCACCATCACCCCAAGGTCTATCACCTCGAAGTTATTACAGGCCAATACTACGCCCACAATATTTTTTCCTATGTCATGCACGTCTCCCTTTACGGTCGCCATTAATACCTTACCTGCATTGGCCCTGCTTCCGCTCGAATCCTCACCGGCATCAATAACTCTTTGCTTTTCCAGCTCGATGAATGGCAGTAAATAAGCAACTGCTTTTTTCATTACCCTGGCTGATTTAACTACCTGCGGCAAAAACATTTTACCGGCGCCAAACAAGTCGCCAACGATGTTCATTCCATCCATCAACGGACCTTCAATTACTTCAAGGGGTTTGGCATAGGCCTGCCTCGCCTCTTCCACATCCTCATCCAGGTACTCGATAATTCCTTTTACCAGCGCGTGCGATAAGCGGTCGGCAACCGGTCCCTTCCGCCATTCTTCGTCGCGTACAATCTCTTTGCCCTTGCTTTTTATGGTATCTGCAAATTCAACCAGCCGCTCGGTAGCATCATCACGCCGGTTAAGCAATACATCTTCCACCAGCTCCAGTAAATCCTTTGGAATTTCCTGGTAAACTTCCAGCATGCCGGCATTTACAATGCCCATATCAAGGCCAGCCTTAATGGCATGGTACAAAAATGCCGAGTGCATTGCCTCGCGCACTACGTTATTACCCCTAAAAGAGAAGGAAATATTACTTACCCCTCCGCTTACCTTAGCATAGGGCAGGCTTTGTTTTATCCAGCGCGTAGCTTCAATAAAATCAACCGCATAATTGTTATGCTCTTCCAGCCCGGTAGCTACCGTTAATATATTGGGGTCGAAAATAATATCTTGTGGTGGGAAGCCAACTTCGTTCACTAAAATATTATAGGAGCGCCGGCAGATCTCTTTTCTCCGTTCCAGGGAATCAGCCTGCCCGGTCTCGTCAAAAGCCATCACCACCGTCGCCGCTCCATAGCTTAAAATCTTACGCGCCGACTCCTTAAATTTTTCTTCACCTTCTTTAAGTGAGATAGAATTAACAATCCCTTTTCCCTGGATGCACTTTAATCCTGCTTCAATAACCGTCCATTTGGATGAATCGATCATAATCGGAAGCTTTGAAATATCCGGTTCGGAGGCAACAAGGTTTAAAAATTTAACCATTACTGCTTCCGAATCGATCATACCCTCATCCATATTAATATCGATGACCTGTGCGCCGCCTTCCACCTGCTGACGGGCAACAGTAAGCGCCTCTTCGTAATTCTCGGCTAATATCAGCTTTGAAAACTTGGGCGACCCGGTAATATTGGTACGTTCGCCTATATTTACAAAAATGCTTTCGGGGGTAATGGTTACCGCTTCCAGTCCGCTTAAACGCAGGTAAGGTTCAATTTCGGGAATTAAACGCGGTGAATATTTTGCTGCTTTTTCGGCAATACATTTTATATGTTCGGGGGTGGTACCGCAGCATCCGCCAACAATATTTATCAACCCGGCTTTCATAAAGTCATCCACCTGGTGGGCAGTTTCGTGCGCCGTTTCGTCGTACTGGCCAAACTCATTGGGCAAGCCAGCATTTGGATAAGCAGAAATAAAGACATCTGCTTTTTCTGAAAGTTCCTGCAGGTGCGGACGCATTTCTTTGGCACCCAATGCACAGTTTAAGCCAACTGATAATAAATTGGCATGTCTTACAGAGTTCCAGAAAGCTTCAACAGTTTGACCGGAAAGCGTACGTCCGGATGCATCGGTAATGGTCCCCGATATCATAATGGGCAACCCATCCACCCCCCCTCTAAATCTCCCCCCAGTAGGGGGAGACTTTTTTAATTCTTCCATATACCTGTTTATGGCAAACAGGGCAGCTTTTGCGTTTAAAGTATCAAAGATGGTTTCCACCAGCAGCACATCGGCTCCGCCATCAACCAGGCCGCGCACCTGGTCGTAATATGCATTTGCCAGGTCATCAAAAGTTACCGCTCGATAACCGGGATCATTCACATCCGGGGATAGCGAAGCTGTGCGGTTGGTTGGTCCCACAGCGCCTGCCACAAACCGTGGTTTACCCGGTGTTTTTATATTGTATTCATCTGCCACTTCACGGGCAATGCGTGCACCTTCATAGCTAAGTTCGTAAGCCAGCTCTTCCAGGTGGTAATCTGCCAATGAAATAACCTGCGTACTAAAAGTATTGGTTTCTATAATATCAGCCCCGGCATCCAGGTATTCTGCATGGATAGCCTTGATAACATCAGGACGGGTAATGTTCAGCAGGTCATTATTTCCTTTAAGATCTGAAGCATGGCCGCGAAAACGTTCACCACGAAAATCCTCTTCGGATAATTCGTACCGCTGTATCATGGTACCCATTGCCCCGTCAATTACCAGGATGCGCTTTTGTAGTTCTTTTTTTATATCCATTTTTTGTATCAAGTAGCTGGTATCAAGTAAGTACAAATAGCCAGTAAAATCAATCTTGCTACCTGATACTAATTACCTGATACTAAATTGGCTTATATCGAAAAGTCGGATATTTAATGACTTTCGCTTATCTTTCTCATCAGCCCACGGCTGATCAGTAGAATGTAGCACCTTGTAAGCACAGGTTGCCAAGACTTCGCAGGGTCTAATCCCTCCGTCTTTCTCCATAAGCGTCACAAAGATGCGTAATAAGTTAATAAAATGCAAATGGGGGTTAGTAGCAAATATCAAGTAATTGGTAGCAAGATGCAGTTGCAGAAACATGGTGTAAAATATCATAAAAAAAGCCGTCCGGTTTTGGCGGACGGCTTTTTTATGATAATACTTTCTGTTAACGCCTTCTGCCGAAAATACGCAGCAGCATCAGGAACAGGTTAATAAAGTCGAGATACAACGTTAAACCGCCAATTAAAGCCATTTTTGATGCTGAGGCGTCGCCATAGGTTAAACCGGCGCCAATGTTTTTTAATTTTTGAACATCATATGCAGTTAAGCCAACAAATACAGCTACGCCGATATAACTGATCAGCATATCCAAACCAGAGCTGCGTAAAAACATATTAACCAGGCTGGCAACCACTATCCCAATCAGGAACATAATTAATATAGAGCCAAATTTGGTAAGGTCGGTTTTTGTGGTGTACCCTGCTATTGCCATTACACCGAAAACTACAGAGGTGGTGACAAATACTCCTAACACTGAGGCAGCAGTATAAATTGACAAAATCACGCTCAAACTTATACCGGTTACCGCGGCATATGCAACAAAGATTAATGCAAGTGCGCCGTACGAAAGTCTGTTAAAACCAAATCGCATTACCAAAACAAATGCTAAAGGTGCAAACATTGCTAAAAGGCCTAAGCCTGTTACACCTCCGGTTGATGGGTCTCTGATTAGATCTCTTAATGCTAAATTACTATCAAAACTAAAGGCACATAGTGCAGATACCCCCAAAGCCACAAACATCCACATAAAAACATTAGCAAGAAATTTACGTGATGCGTCAGCATCGTTTATTTGAAATACGTTATCGTAAACGTAATCGGGTTTATTGTTTTCCATTTTTCTATTAAAAGTTTATTATACAAATTTAATTATTGATATTGAATTTAGATAGCGAACGGAAGAAAAAGTTTAATTGAGTCCGAAAGTCGGATGTCCGAAAGATTGAAATTTTAAAGTAACGGCATCAACAGCTAACCATCTTCCGGTCTTTACTGACTTTCCGACTTCCCTTTAACTCAACCTCTTTATCAGTTGCTCTTCCACCTTTTTAAATACCTGGATGGGTTTGAGCGAACGCCACGCAAGGTCATCCAGCGCGCCACCGAAATTAATATAGTAATCGATGTTATTCCGCTTAAACTCATCTATCACATGCTCCCTGAAGTTAATGCCCGCTATCCAGCCATCTTCCACATCCTGAAACCACTCTTCATAATAGCAATCATCCGACGAATGAAAGTTCAGTACATTCTCCCCTATCAATATAAAATGACTGATACCATTGTCCACCATTAAATCCAAAAGCTCGCGTTTAAGCAGCATAATGTCATTATTGATAGCATCATTCCACTCGCCAATAAATTCTATTATGGTATAAGAACGCTCGTAATCAACAAATAATACCTTGAGGTATAAAGTAGTTGAGCCAAACGAGTCCCACTGTGGGTGCAGCAGGTAATTGTAGATCTGTTTATCAAATTCAAACTCACTGTATTCCGTCGCATAAAATGGCGAATATTCATCCTCGGCCGCTATATAATCGTCCCGCCATTTGTAATATGGTTCTATCTCGTGCATTCAGCCCCCTCTAAATCTTCCCCCGTAGGGGAGACTTTAATTTTAATTTTAATATTTACTGTTTAAATGCGCTTCCACCGCTTTTCTCACACTTCCATGCGTTTTAAGTAAACCGGCAGCCTGTTGCTCATCTAATCCTGTTTCCTTCATCACCATGCGGGTTCCGCGGTCAACCAGTTTGTTATTGGTTAATTGCATGTCAACCATTTTATTGCCTTTTACCCTGCCCAGCTGTATCATAACGCTGGTAGTAAGCATGTTTAACACCAATTTTTGTGCTGTACCGGCTTTCATGCGGGTCGACCCCGTTAAAAATTCAGGGCCGGTAACTACTTCAACCGGGTATTTTGACTCTGCGGCAACCGGGCTGCCACTATTACAAACAATACAACCGGTTGTAATATTGTGTTTGTTTGCTTTATTTAAGCCCCCGATAACGTAAGGCGTTGTGCCTGACGCTGCTATGCCAACTAAAACATCCTTATCATTAATTTGGTAGGCTGCCAGATCTTCCCAGGCTTGTTCGGTATCATCTTCGGCAAATTCAACGGCTTTGCGGATGGCCCCGTCACCGCCGGCTATAATGCCAACCACCCAATCAAACGGAACACCGAAAGTTGGCGGACACTCAGAAGCATCCACCACGCCCAACCGACCGCTTGTGCCAGCGCCAATATAAAAAAGCCTGCCGCCGGCCCTCATCTTATTTGCTGTTGCTGCCGCCAATGTTTCAATCTGTGACAATGCCGCTGCAACCGCCAGGGGGACGGTTTGGTCTTCTTTATTAATATTCAGAAGAATCTCCCTTAAAGGCATTTTCTCCAGGTTGGTATAATTGGAATCTTTCTCGGTTGCTCTTTCCATTAAGCGGAATAATTTTTGGCAAAATTCGGTAAAATTGTTGAGAATAATATGTCAACATTGTTATTGATTTAACAGCTTAAAATGAATTACCAGCCGACTTTATGGACAGGCAAATCTGGTAATTATCAAAATCCTGTAAATCCTGTCATGGCGCCTCTTATCTATCTAACAATTTATTAACTTTGTTTTTAACTATATGAAAAAGGCTGCCAGTATCATTTTCAGGTCAATTATTTTGCTATTGCTGGGAATAGCTATTGGCTTGCTTATCAGTGATAACAATAATTTTCCGAACCGCAGCCTGGGGTTTTCAATTGCCGGGAATAACAAAATTTCGAAGGTTTTAGGACTCGTAAAAAACAACTATGTTGACACAGTAAACACGGATAGCTTGGAAGGCGTTGCCGTTAACAACCTGCTGCAAAACCTGGACCCGCATTCACTTTATTTACAGCCGCAACGGGCACAATCCATCAACGAAAGTTTGGGAGGCGGATTTGATGGCATTGGGTTAGAATACCAAATATTGCGCGATACCCTTTTTATCACCATGGTTTATCCTGGAGGACCAGCCGCAAAAGCCGGACTAATTCCCGGGGACAAAGTGATCAGCGTTAATAAAAAGAAATTTTCAGGAACGCATCTTACCGTTCAGCAGGTAAATGCAGTTTTCAGAGGCGAGAAGGATTCGGGGATATTGCTTTCCGTTGCTCCGCCAAATAGTTCATCGATAAAATTATACCCGATTAAACGGGGGCATGTAAATCTCAGCAGCCTGGATGCCGCTTATATGGTTGCTCCGGGGACAGGTTATATAAAGATCAGCAAGTTTGCCTTAACTACCGATACCGATTTCAGGCTTGCCTTACGTAAACTGAAGGCCATTGGCATGCAAAAGTTGGTACTTGACATCAGGGAAAATGGTGGCGGATATTTGAATGCTGCTACTGCGCTGGCAGATGAATTTTTAAAAAAGGACAAACTTATTGTGTATACAAAGGGCATACATGAGGTACGCAGGGACTACTTTGCTACCGATTCGGGCAATTTCCAGGATGGCAAATTAGCTGTAATGATAGATGAATACTCAGCTTCGGCAAGTGAGATACTGGCTGGTGCACTGCAAGACCTTGACAGGGCGGTGATCGTTGGCCGCCGTTCGTTCGGGAAGGGATTGGTACAGCAACAGTTTCCTTTTGGCGATGGCTCGGCCATAAATTTAACGGTGGCAAGGTATTATACCCCATCTGGTAGGTCTATCCAAAAATCATATAAAAGCGGTGTAGAAAGTTATCACAACGAAATTGCCCAGCGGATGCGGAAAGGTGAATTCTTTTCGGCCCAAAACAATTTAAACGACAGCATTTTTAAGGGCCCCTCACCTTATCATACCTCAAGCGGCAAAAAAGTATTCAGCGGCGGCGGTATTATGCCTGATGTTTTTGTACCGGCTGACACCGCTCAAAATAATATGCTGATACAGGAACTCGGCAGTCAGCAATTGTTTACAGCATATGTGATAGACCGCTTGCAACCCGCTTTGAATAAATTCACCTCGGCGGCGGCCTTTCAACAGCAATATAACGTTAGCAATGATGAGCTTAACAATTTCATTGTATACGCGTCAAAAACCATAAAGGAAATGGACTCAAAGGAGCTGTTCAATTCCCGGCCCACCATTAAAACATTACTTAAAGCCTTCGGCGCACGTTTTAAATGGGGCGACAGCGCTTACTTCGAAGCCCTTAATAGCAACGATTCTACTTTGGAAAAAGCGGTGGAAGCGATTAATTAATTTCAGAGTCGAGAATTTGCCATGTTGTCATTGGCGTGAAGCAATCGCATGCTATAGAGAGCGACTCTGTACAGTTCGCGATTGCTTCTTCGTTCCTCATCGCAATGACAAGTGATGTAATGTTCCACCAAATCCAAAATCCGGAGTAGATCTATTTCTGCCTGAACCATACCTGCACTGGGGCACCGTTAAAGTCGAAGTTTTCTCTTAATTTATTTTCGATAAAACGGTAATAAGGCTCCTTGATATATTGTGGTAAATTACAGAAGAAGGCAAACATCGGTGAGGTTCCGGCTATTTGGGTGATGTATTTTATTTTAACATATTTGCCTTTGATGGATGGCGGTGGATAGTTTTCAATAATAGGCAGCATCACTTCATTTAATTTTGAAGTCGGTATTTTCCTGATCTTATTTTGATAAACGGTATTCGCTGTTTCTATTACCTTTAGTACCCTTTGTTTTTCGGTAACCGAAGTAAAAACAATCGGTACATCGCTAAATGGCGCTATCTTATCACGTATCTGCTCTTCGAAAACTTTAATGGTCTTGTTATTTTTTTCGATCAAATCCCATTTGTTAACTACGATAACCACCCCTTTTTTATTTTTTTCGGCAAGGTGGAAGATGTTAATGTCCTGCGATTCAATTCCTTCAACGGCATCGATCATCAGGATCACTACGTCGGCTTCTTCCAGCGCCTTTATGGTACGCATCACTGAATAAAACTCGATATTCTCCTTCACCTTTGTTTTTTTACGAAGGCCCGCAGTATCTATCAGCATAAAATCGTGCCCATACTGGTTGTAATGGATATGGATAGAATCACGCGTGGTGCCGGCAATTGGCGTAACAATATTACGTTCTTTACCAATCAGTGAGTTGATGATAGAAGATTTACCAACGTTCGGCCTGCCTACAATGGCATATTTTGGCAATTGGTTTTCTTCTGTCGGTTCGTCATCAAAATGTTTTACCACTTCGTCTAACAGTTCACCTGTACCGGAGCCTGTCATGGATGAGATATTATAAAGCTCGCCAAGGCCAAGACTGTAAAAAACCATTGAATCCGCCAATAAGGAAGTATTATCCAGTTTATTTACCACCACAAATACCGGCTTTTTACCTTTACGTAATATATTGGCAATTTCATCATCCAGGTCAGTAATGCCGGTGGTTACATCTACCATAAATAAAATAACAGTGGCCTCTTCTATTGCAATAACTACCTGCTCACGTATGGCGGCTTCAAATAGATCTGTTGAATTTGCTACGTATCCACCGGTATCAATTACGGTAAAAGAATGACCTGTCCATTCAGAAACACCGTAATGCCTGTCGCGGGTTACGCCGCTCACATCATCCACAATAGCTTTGCGGCTTTCTGTTAAACGGTTATATAATGTTGATTTGCCTACGTTGGGCCTGCCCACTATGGCTACTATGTTACTCATGGTTTGTTTAGATTCAGGAGATCAAGAGTCAAGAATCAAGATAACTCAATTAAAGTTAAATAAATCCCTCTTGCTTCCTTTTGTTTTTTTTATAAATTATTTTGTCTTAAAATCTTGATTCTTACATCTTGATTCCTGACTCTATTATTCGTATCCGAATTTTTTCAGATAATTTTTTTTACTGCGCCAGTCGGGGATCACTTTTACAAACATTTCCAGGAATATCTTTTTCTGAAAGAATTCTTCCATGTCCCTGCGGGCATAAGTGCCTACTATTTTAAGCATCTCGCC
>JAQNCM010000527.1 GCA_029237615.1 Mucilaginibacter sp. | reverse complement strand
TTCGAAGTACATCGTCGTCCCCAATGGTACGGCAGGATTACCGGGCAAGTGGGCGTGACTGAGCCGGAAGGCCTCAAGGTCTGATATCCATGTGGAAATCTTTGGCGGCGAGGCCCACACTCACCGTGGGGCTGATCATTGCACGACCGGCGCGCTTGATCCGGTATCAGTTGTTGACGTTCACAAACGTTCTGCATCCGCAAGGTAGTGGTCGACGGATGCGCTTTCGTCTTCTGCAGGCGTTTCTGACATATGCGATCGACTGCGGCGACGTCTGGATCGCGACAGGCGGAAAGATCGCGCGCCATTTTGAAGCGTGCGAGGCGGCTGCGACATGAACGGCTACGCCGCGCTCAAGGCGGGCATGCGTCCGACGCGGATCGGCAATCTGTCGCGTGCTGTTCTTTGGGCGGCTGAAACCGGCAGTCATGTCTATGTCGAAGATGCCGACATCGTCTTCGCGGACGGCCGGATCGTGTTTGCCGGCAAGGCCGAGGACATGCCGGATGAAATGCGCGCACTTGCGGTCGATATCGACGGTATTGGATTGATGGCGATGCCGGGGTTGGTGGATGTGCATTCCCACCCGGCGACCGAACCTCTGAACCGCGGGCTCCTGGACGAGTTGGGGTCGCCCGGCCTGTATTATTCGTCCCTCTACGAATATATGCCGGTTTTCCGGTCTGATGCAGCGAGCAAACCCGATTGCGCGCGCGTCGCCTATAGCGAAATGCTGCTGTCCGGTGTGACCACAGTGGTGGATCTTTCGACGCCGTGGGACGGCTGGCTCGACGTTGCCGCGCAAAGTGGGATGCGGGTGTGTCTCGCGCCGATGTTCCGTTCCGCCGCGTGGAAGACGAGCAACGGCTACACCGTTGACTACAGCTGGGATGAAGATGGCGGCCGACGCAGCTTGACCGAGGCGCTCTCTCTGATCGATGCCGCACATGCACACACTTCGGGGCGCCTGTCCGGGATGGTGACACCTGCTCAGATCGACACATGCTCAGCAGCGTTACTACAAACGTCGTTTGCGGAAGCCGAAGCCCGAGATGTGCCGTGGCAAATTCACGCGGCGCAGTCGATCGTCGAGTTTCAGGAGATCACGCGCCGACATGGCGTCAGCCCGATCCAATGGCTAGACGATCTCGGGCTGCTGTCCGAACGGAGCATCATCGGGCATGCAATTTTCCTCGACGACCACCCTTCGACACCCTGGCACACGCGGACGGATCTTGACGTGCTCGCCGAGCGAAACGCCTCCGTAGCGCATTGCCCAACGGTTTTCGTGCGCCGCGGCTATGTGATGCGCGATTTTGGCCGCTATCGACGTGCAGGCATCAGGGTGGGGATCGGAACGGACACGTATCCCCACACCATGCTCGATGATCTGCGCCTGGCGGCCTATCTTGGACGAGTCCAGGCAGGCTCTCCGGAGGCCGTGTCCACCCGGGAGATCTTCAACGCTGCCACGGTGACCGGGGCATCCATGTTGCGCCGGACCGATATTGGGCGGTTGGATGTGGGATGTTGTGCCGACATTGTTCTGGTTGATTTGAAGCATCCGATGATGCGCCCCTCGATCGATCCCATCCGCTCGCTGATCTTCTCTTGTGACGACCGCGCCATTCGTTCGGTGTTTGTCGATGGACGTCTGGTTGTCGACAGGGGCGAGGTGCTGACGATGGACCACACAGCCTCCGTTGACCGCCTTGTGGCTGAGCAGCAGCGTATTGTCGGCACAGTGGCGTCAAGAGATCGCTTGGGCCGTACTGTTGAGGAATTGGTTCCCGCAACGTTTCCGACGCTATGAGCGTGGGATGCGCGTTGGTGTCCTACATGGTCTGACGGCAGGATTTGGTCACTACCGTTAACGCCTGACACCTGTCTCTGCGCCGCCGGAAGTAGAGTTTCTCGGCTTCATCCCGACGGCGGGCTCGCGACATCGGGGGATTCCCTAACGAGATCGGGCGCGTGTTGCCGATGGCCCCATATCGCCGATCCTCGTTGTCGTATCTGCGCCAAGCCTCCAATTTTTCCCCGGCGTCGGCAAGGGTCAGGAACCAGTGGGCGTTCAAACACTCCGCCCGGAAGCGGTCGGGATCAACCCTGAGCTCTGGTCGGCCCGGATCGTCATGGTGCAACTTCCGCCGGCGCCGTACCCGTCCCGCCCGCATCAAAAATGTGCGCAATCTGCTCTTCGGAAAATCAGTTCGTCTTCGCGGCCTTGCTATTCCTGGCGGTCGTCAGCTTTCGGGAAATTCACGTTTTGCTCGAAAGAGAAGAGCAAGACCCCGTCAAGTCCGCAGTCCACGCCCAAAACCGACCGAATTCCAGCTCGATCCGAGCCGGACTTCTGAAATAGGTCACCATCGAGTATGTGGCCGAGCAGAAAAATGCCCGTGGCATATAAGTTCGACTGATTGTTGGCCGATAAAACCGATAGCTCAGTCCGTTGAAGCTGCAGCATTTTTTCTGCTACCTCAAGATACCGCGAGCGTCCTTCCAATTCGCGAAGCGGCTCGAAGTTGAAGGGGGCCCCGATATGTCTTTCCGTTCCTGCCGTCGTCTACTGTTGTGTAGCACGACGTGCCTTACGCTCGCCGTGGTGGCAGCGCCCGCACGTGCTGAGCCTGTCGATCCAACGGCGACGTCGTCGGTGCAGGAGGTGGTGGTCACGGGGACGCGAACAATATCGGCGAACGGGGTCACGAATACGACGCCAGGCGGTGGCCTTATG
>JAQNCM010000387.1 GCA_029237615.1 Mucilaginibacter sp. | reverse complement strand
CTTTGCTTTCCAGATTTCCAAAATATCTTCGCCACTGATTTCATAGGGATCATATACGGGATTATCCGAAATCAGCTTTAACTTTTTGGTGTCCCTGAATTTGTTGCCAGCACGTTTATATACAACGCCTTCTGTTTTTGAAACGATAACGTAGGTTTCGCCGGGTTTAATATCAGTCCAGTTCTCCAGATATTCGCCAATAATAGTGGTTCCGGATACCAGGGGAAGCATCGAATCGCCTTTTATTTCAAATGCGCGGTAAGTGCCCTGTTTAAACATAGGCAGATAAAATTTGGGTAATTGCGCTACATATTCCGGGTCGGCATAGCCATTTAAATATCCGGCACTTGCCTTAACCGGAACCAGCTCAATGTTTTCATTGTCTTCCTTATCTACCGAAATACTTAATATGCGCAGGTTTGCGGAATTCCCCCTCGCTTTGGGTGCCCATTTTTCATTTATGGTTTCGTTGATAAAATCATCAACAGAAATATCAAAGAAGGATGCTATTTTTTTTAGCAAGTCATATTTTGGTTCAGCCCGTTCTTCCTCATAAGCACCCACTAATGATCTTTTGATACCTAACTGATCAGCAAACTGTTGCTGGGTTAGACCTTTCTTTTTTCTTAAAAATTTAATATTTGATGGAATTGTTGACATAAAATTTGCAATTGCTAAAATAATTAGTATTTTTATGCTCATAAAATTAGTAATTATTTTTTTATCCGACAAATTTTTATTCATGAAACGCTTTATTTATATCATTACAGACAGAAACCGCAATAATTTACACGTTGGATTATCATCTGACCTGGTTAAAACGCTTGATTTTTACCGCCAGATGCCCACATTATTTTTTGACAATGCTAACCAGCTTAACCGTTTGGTTTATTTTGAAGAGATAAATACTGAAGAACAGGCCATGGAAAGGTTTAAAACAGTAAGTACTTACACCAGGGCACAAAAAGAAAAAATGATCAGACCTGTAAATCCGGATTGGATAGATCTGACCATTGGATTAAATTTTGAAAGCGGGATAAGGGTGCGTCCACAATTTCGCCCGTCAATCAATCATTCAAGAAAAGCAATTACTTTTTAATAAATTTTAAGGCGCCGGAATTCATACAGAATCTTTTACCGCCGCGATCTGCCGGGCCGTCGTCAAATACGTGACCGAGATGCAGGCCCGTGCTTCTTTCAATAACCTCATCGCGGGTCATGCCGTCGCTGTTGTCATGCACTATTTCAATTTTTTTGGGATCGACAGGTTTTACGAAGCTTGGCCAGCCGGTACCACTGTCAAATTTGTCGGCAGAGCTAAATAAAACTTCGCCGGTAGCGGCGCTTACATAAACACCTTTTTCGTGATTCTCGTGATAAGCGTTGTGAAATGGTGGTTCTGTCCCGCTTTCAACCATAATGTAATACTGGTTAGCTGTAAGTGTTTTTTTCCACTCAGCGGGCGCTTTGCTTAGTTTGCGTTTTGGATCGTATTTTTTTAATTGCTGACCTGAACTTGGCTGACAACCAAATGCTGCAACAACACTTAGTAAAATCATTGTGAAAATAGCTTTCTTCATTATCTTATATTTTTAATTTAGTCGGAGGGGATTTTAAATCCTTACAAAATTAAATACGAAATAACTTGCAGGCAGGTTTGTCATTAAAGGGTCTGATTATATCGCCCTTGTTTTAGGTATCAAAACGGCATTTACTACATGCAGCATCCCGTTGCTTTGCTGAACATCAAACTTGCTGATAATACATTCTCCTCCGTTTTCGTCAATTAACACGATATTCCTGTTTTCATCAATTTTAGCAGTGATTTTACTTCCGGCAATGGTTGTAAAGGTTGCCAGTCCATTACCTGAATTAATTTTCTTTGCGATGTCTTTGGCTGTTACTCTGCCAGCTATAGCATGATATGTTATAATCATGCTCAGGTCAAGCTTATGTTCAGGTTTTAAAAGTGTATCAAGCTGCCCGGCAGGAAGTTTTTCAAATGCCATATCTGTAGGGGCAAATACTGTTATGGGCCCCTTGCTCTTAAAGGTATCTGTTAGCCCGGCGTTCTCAATCGCTTTAACAAAAACCGTATATTCTTTTGATAATGTTATGTTTTCAACTACATCATTAGATGATACCATTGCGGCACCATCCACTATTTTTGTTTTTCCCCACTTCGCTCTAACCGTATCATTAACAGCATTTGTGCCGACCGTTTTTTGCGCAAATAAAATAGTGCCATTAAAAATCAGAAAAGCAAGTACCATCCATTTCTTCATTCGGCAAAACTAACATAAAACATTTAATTGTCGTTATAGATACATGGAGATAAGTCAATTTTATGCCAAATGTTTAACTAAAAAGCAATGTGTTTTGATAAAATTACACAGCGTTGCTTTTAATTACCAGCCGGGGGTAAATCCTAAGCCGAAAACAGGTTTATTAATATCTGTCCGGTTGAAGGGAAAAGCCAGGTACGGCTCCAATATAAAGGCGCCAAAAATATTTACCCTCACAGAAATACCTGCGCTGGTAGCCGGAACACGCTGGTTGGTGTTATAGATGGTTGCACCGGTGGCATCTTTACCTACCGCATCCGGACCTGACTGGAATTTAATTTGATTTCCGGCGTTCCATGCCAACCCTGCATCGAAAAATAAATTAAGCTCTGTAAATAAAAATCCTGATTTAAACTGCGAAAGCCTTTCCGGGCCTGTGAAAGGAAGCCGCACCTCAAAGCTTGCTACTGCTATGCGGTTGCCCGACAACTGGTCAATAGTAAATCCATTTGTAGGCGTCTTTTTTGTATTGCTATAAAAAGTTTGGGCCTCGTATCCTCTAATCAAAAAAGGATACCCTAAATATAAAGGATAAAGATTACCGGTACTACCAAAACGACCGTAACCATATAAACGGGCGGCTAAAGTAAATGGTTGAACCCGGACATATTCACGCAGATCAATGGTTGGCGCAAAATAGTGGTAGGTGCCAAAATCATATTCTGCCTGTAAGCGGTAGCGATAGCCACTTAAAGGAGATGCTATACCAAAATAAGAGTTATCGCCCACCAATGCAGTATTCACATTATAAATAGTGAATGGTATTAAACTAACGCCGTTATTAGTGGGATCGGCATTATAGGTTGAATTCGGGACATGCGTATGGGTATAATTAAGTACGTTACCGAGGGTATCGTAAATAGTACTGTACCTGTCAACCCGGTAATAATAGCGCGCGGCACCTGTTCCAAATTCTACCCTCGTTTTTTTGGTAATGGGGTAGGCCGTAAATAAAGAAAGCTGATCCTGGAAAATACGGATCAGGTCATAATTCTCAGCAGTAGCGCGAATGGTTTTATTACTGCTAACCTGGTAGGTGGTGGGTACCACGCTGTAATTAGCCGTTTGAAAGGGTATGTGTGATATGCTTCCGCCAATATTCCACCGGCCTGTTTGATTGATATAGGCAAATGCACCGCCAAAATCATATATCTGCCCATTAACCGCCACCCCTGCATATATCTGGTTACGTCCTAAAATATCACTGAAAACACCTTGTATGCCACTTGACAAACCGGTGCCAAACTGGCTTACTGAGGCGCCTATGCCGCTGCTTGCCAGGTAATCCATTTTAAACTGTGGTTTATAAGGCACCGCTTTTATGGAATCGGCTGGGATTTTGGGGTACGCGAGGTAATTGTTTAAGTTTGAATTGATCAGATCTACCCCAACTGAACGCGCCGGCGGTAATAAGGCAGCATTGAAGTTGGTTGCCTGGCCATCAATCACCTCCGGTTTAAAATCAGCAGCCTTAGCGTTGTAAAGTGAATATTTCTGGGCGCGGTAATAAGAATAAACTATATCATTGTTATTTGAAATACTCAATGCGGGAGAATATTCAGTGATACCCGAAATCCCGGTGAACAGATTAGTCATTTGTTCTACTTTCCCCGTTTCAGAAGTGTAACGGTACATGTTGCGAAAACCGTCACGGTTAGACAAGAAGTACACCTGGGTCCCGTCTGACGAATACTGAGGATTTAAATTATTGGCGCCATCAAACAATTTAATATCCGTTACCTTTCCTGTAGCAAGATCTAATTCGGCAAGGTTAAATGTGATGTCCTGCGACAATGACTTATCATAAGTAGTCCTGTCGCTCGAAAAAATGACCTTTTTTCCGTCTCTCGAAAAACTTGGCTGGTAATCAGAATATTTATCGTTTGTTAATTGGATGACTTTTTTGGTATCAAAGTTATAGAGGTAAAGATCACCCTGCCCTTCAGCCATACCCTGAAAAACTATATTTTTTCCATCGGGCGACCAGGACAGGTTACTGAATTGCTCTGCCTTACCCATCGATACGTCGTCTACAATGGTACCTGAACCTGCATTGACTACCAGCATGTGGTTTCGGCCTTTATTGAACACACTAAATGCAAATCTTTTACTATCCGGCGACCAGGTGCCTGCCGATTCAATAAAATTAAATTCGTCTATATGGGTATTGGATATCTTACTCGTGAGCTTTCGAATAATGGCACCCGTTTTCGCATCCGCCAGGAAAAGATCAATCGTAAACAAATTCTTCTCAGACAGAAAAGCCAGATATTTTCCATCGGGGGATATAGACGGAGCTACGTTTAACTTGCCCGAATTTTTTTCATCAATTACCCTGTGCCCAACCGGAATTTGGGCTGTATCTTTTAAATAAGGTTTATAGGTAGTTTCAATTGCATTTTTCCAGAGACTTGACAATGTTTTGTCGTCATATCCGAAAGTGCGCCTTATGCCATATCCCAGGCCAAAACGCGCGGTATTTTTAAAAAATGGAACAATAACAGTGTCGCCATAAGTTGAGCCAATGAATGACCAGAATGCTTCTCCATAACGGTAAGGGAAATACTTGTTGCTTTCTGTTAATGCCCTAACTGTAGGAATATCGTGGTTTAAATATGCATCACGCATCCACATCGCCGTATAGGAATCCTTTTTACCGAGTGAAAGATATTCGGCCATACCTTCAATCATCCATAAGGGCAAATTGTTTATATTTTCAAAGCTGGCTGAGTCTTTGCCAAGCAAGAGGTGGTATTGAAAAGCATGTACCAACTCGTGCCCGATCACATGCCTGGTAGTTTGATTGGTTTCCATAACAGGCATAACTACCCTGTTCTTTAATCCTTCGGTAACCCCGCCCGTGCCCACATCAATTTCGCCGTCAATGGCGGTAGTTTGCTGGAAATCCGGATGATTTGCATAAAGGATTATCGGATTTGGTTTTTTAAAAGTATCTCTGAAAACCTGCTGGTGTAAAGTATACCACAACTCGCTCTCCTGTGCAAAACGCTTGAGCATGCTGTCGTTTTTTAAGTAGTAGTAGATCTCGAAATGTGGTGTTTTATAAACCTTAAATTTTAGGTTTTTATAGCGCACCTTATTTTGCCCAAAGTATTGTGCCTGGGTTTGAATACTTAGTAATAATAAACAGATGCTTATGGCTAAAGTGAAGCGCGGGTTCTTAGGACTAGCCAGGCGTAGTAAATATTTATTCATATAGCGATGAAATAGATACGGGCTAAAGTAGTTAAAAGTTGCCTGAGTTACATTAAGAAATTAATTGGCTGATTAAGTCTGATTGCTAAAACATCTAAGTATTAACAAACTCAATCAACCAAGTAGCTATTTAATGACCTGGGTGGTATCCGGTGGCAAAACTTTTATACTATCAAGCGGCCTGTATAAACTATCTGTCGAAGCAGAGTCAACTACGCGTGGCGAAGGACAATCATACTTTTTTGTGATCTTTACCCATGGCTTAGGGAATGGCCCATAAGTATAACCCGATTTTGAATCAGCATAAACTTTTGTCATAAAGGCCCCAAAAATCGGAAGCGCAGTATGTGATCCTTCACCTGTTTCTGAAGTGGTAAAATGAACGCTGCGGTCGTCAGCACCTACCCATATTCCGGTTACAAGGTCCTTTGTAATACCCATGTACCACCCATCTACATAAGCGGTGGAGGTACCTGTTTTTCCGCCTATCTGGTTGTTTTTTTTCCATAGCCCCGGATACTCCCACAACGCCTGTGAGGTACCGCCCGGCTCTTCCATACCACCCCGGAACATATATAACATCAACCACGCTATTTCTTCACTGAGAACTTTTTGCGATTTTAATTCAAACTCATCCAGCACGTTTCCGTCCTGGTCGGTGATTTTGGTAACCAATAAAGGATCAATTTTAACACCTTTATTTAAAAAAGTGCTGTATGCTCGCACCATTTCATAAACAGAAACATCATTCGATCCTAAAGAAACCGATGGTACCGATTTTAAAGGGCTCTCAATACCGCATTTATGGGCATATTCAACAACCTTATCCCAACCCACCGCCTGGGTTACCTGTGCTGTAACTGAGTTAACCGATTTTCCCATAGCCCAGCGCAAAGACATCTCCTGGTAAGAAAAACGAAAGTCGGCATTTTTGGGTTCCCAAACCTGATCTTTGCCTTCATCCACGTATTTAATAGATACCGGTTTATCGGTAAACTTATCACATGGGCTAAAACCATTATCCAAAGCGGTTAAATAGGCAAAGGGTTTAAAGGTAGATCCTGCCTGTCTTTTCGCCTGGTTAACGTGGTCGTAGTTAAAGTGTTTATAGTCAATACCACCCACCCAAACTTTAATTTTGCCGCTGGTAGGCTCTATGGTCATCATCCCGGTATTTAAAATACGGGTATAATACCTGATAGAATCAGCGCTTGAAAAGGTAGTATCTTTTTCGCCGTTCCATGTAAAAACCTTCATACGTTTCGGCTTCTCAAAATACTGGTTGATAAGGGCGGTGTTGTTATTATATTTTTTTTGAAGTAACTGATATATTGGCAAATGCTCTTCGGCTTTTAATAAAAAGTCGGTTATCTCGTTTCCGTTCAAATCACGCCATGGATTTTTTTTGCCCCAAAGATTGTCAAATCTTTTTTGAAGCATTTTCATTTTTTCAGCAACGGCCTCTTCAGCATATTGCTGCAACCGGGGATCAATGGTGGTGTATATTTTAAGACCATCCTTATACAGATCATAGTCATTGTCATGCAGCCATTTTTTTAGCCATCGTTCAACGGCCTGCCGTATATAGGAATCACCCTGCGCTTCGTCTTCCACATAACTCAGGTTAAGTCCAATAGGCTTTTTGACATTTTCGTCATAGCTGGTCTTGTCAATGTACCCATACTTCAGCATTTGCGACAGTACCGTATTGCGTCTTTCTAATGAATGTTCGGGATTGTTTATCGGATTATAGGTAGAGGTGGCTTTAAGCATACCGATCAACGTTGCAGCTTCGGCCGGATTAACTTTATCGGGCGTTTTGTTAAAGAACTTTAATGAGGCCGTTTTGATCCCAAAAGAATTATTACCGAAAGGAACGGTATTTAAATAGAGGGTAAGTATCTGCTGCTTGGTATAAACATGTTCAATTTTAAAGGCGGTAAGCCATTCTTTACACTTATAAACTATAGTCCTTATAAATGGCACATGTTTTATAATCCCCTGCGATTTCTTTTTGCGGGTTTCGAAAAGGTTTTTTGCCAGTTGCTGGGTAATGGTACTGCCGCCGCGCCTGTCGCCTTTGGCGGTTGAAAGTATGCTGCTAAAAAATGAATAAAAGTCGACGCCGTGGTGTTTATAAAATCGTGCATCCTCAGTAGCGATTAAAGCATTGATAATATTTGGTGAGATGTCTTTAAATTCAACAGGGGAGCGGTTTTCTTTATAATATCGGCCGATTAGTGTGCCATCTGCATAATAAACCTCGGATGACAAAGATAGGGTAGGTGTTTTAATATCCTGCATGTCTGGAGAGTAACCAAACAGCCAGAGAAAATTTAGCTCTATCGAACAGAAGAATAGGATAACAAAATAAATAAATATGGTAAAATATCTTAAAAATCGGTTTTTTATACGTCTGAACATTGGGTAAAGATGTAAAATTATGGGTCTAAATCATAGCCCGGTTTAACAAATATTAACAACGCTATTTTAACAGGTAAATTTTACGTTAACTTAGTCTACCTCATTTTTGTTGTATGAAAGACATAATTAATAAATTTAAAATAACTAACGGTGAAAAATTTTCACTTAAGGATTATGATACCGCTTATTCCGCTGATTATAAGAAAGATGATACAGATAAAATACTGGCTGATCTGATTGGGCAAACGGCTAAACTGCAATCAGCATTATCCGCAGGCAACCGTTTTTCTTTGCTTATCATATTCCAGGCAATGGACGCAGCGGGTAAAGACGGGGCCATAGCGCACACTTTAACCGGCTTAAATCCACAGGGTTGTGAAGTTTATAGCTTTAAGCAGCCAAGCGCAGAAGAGCTGGATCATGATTTTTTGTGGAGACATTATAAAGCCTTGCCAGAATTTGGGCGTATCGGCGTTCATAACCGCTCACATTATGAGAACGTATTGATAACAAAAGTGCATCCTGAACTGCTGTTAAAAGAAAGATTACCCGGTATTATGGCTGTTAAGGATGCTGACAAAAAGTTTTGGGGACGCCGGTATCAAAGCATTCGCTCGTTTGAAGAACATTTAACTACCAATGGCACCATTATTATTAAGTTTTTCCTTAATTTATCAAAAGATGAGCAAAAAGAACGCTTTTTAAAACGAATAAACAACCCGGAAAAGAACTGGAAATTTTCGGCGGCCGACATTTATGAAAGGGAGTTTTGGGATGATTACATGACGGCTTACGAAAAGGCCATACAGGAAACAGCCACTGATCATTGTCCGTGGTATGTGCTGCCCGCAGATAAAAAGTGGTTTACCCGGATCGCTATATCAACCATTATACTGGATACATTGAAAGCTTTGAAATTAACTTATCCGGTTTTACCGAAGGAGGAAAAAGATAAATTGCTGGAGGCGAAAAAGCTTTTAGTGGAACAATAATTTGTTCTTTAAACTTATTAGCAATTGTGCTTTCAAAAGCTAAAAAATACCAAAAATCGACGTCATTTCGATCCGCCATGAGGCGCAGGAAAACTTATACGACCGGAATAGTCCGCTTTGCATATTTTATAAGATTTCTCCTCGTGCCTTGTTCGTATGACATGGATGAATTACAGGTCGATGGCTTCGCCCTGGACGGGGAAAATGAGTTTGAGGTGAAGCGTATTTTCTGTGATGAGCTGCGTTTTAATTTTATCGATATTAACCTGTGGCGGTTTAAGGTGAGTAATTATTACATTAAATCCATCCAGTGCTTTATTGCCCGTTAGATTGTTTAGGTCATCCATTTCTTTCATCAGCCAATGCGGGGCTAAATGGCCAAATAAGGTTTTATCCGGTTGCTCATCAGCAAAGGAAACTTCAATCATGATGGCTTTTAGCTGCCGTGTTTTAATCAGCGGTGCTATTGACTGCCACAGGTTATGCAGGTTGCTGCTTTTTTCAACGTCATCCGGACCTGTGTCTCCAAGGTAGAGTAAATAGGTGTCCTTGCTGCGTACTAAAAAAGCTGTACTTGTTAAATTTGAATGGCTTAACGGGAATGCTTTTACTGTCATCTCCGTATTTACAATGGCGGTGCTGCTATAAGGCTTAAGTACCTGGTAATGATATTTTTTTAATAAAGGCGCTTCACCTGCATCGGCGAAATTTGCCCAGCTTTCCCAGGTGAAGTAATGTGTTTTGATGGTTTCTATACAACTTGCCAGCCCATATATTGTTTTGGCAGTATCATCCGGGGAGTTGATAATAAGCCCGGAAATATGATCCAAATGCGCATGGGAAATCAGATAGCCTTTTATATATTGTTTAAGCACCTGCTCTGCGGGAACGGCAAATACTTTATTGACAATTGCTTTTTCAATGCCGTAGCGCAAGGTACCAGCATCAAAGCAGACATATTTGTTAGTGCCGCTTGCTGCAACCATGTAAGCAGATAAATTGCTTTCGTCAATTCCGCCTTTAACTCCGAGCGGAACAAGGTGGAATGACTGGGATGAAACAACAAAGGGCGTTGTTATAAACAGTAAGAAAATAAGAAAAGATCGCGTTCTATACATATTTAGTTATTTTATAAAAGCAAACTTACCAAGTTTCAAAAAATTCGTAAGTTTCTAATTATAGGTCAATAACATTCCTAATCCACTACAATCTCATCCGCAAAAATATACGACGGACTTCCTTTGCTTTCGTGCCAGTCAGGCAGCGGACCATATTGTTTGGCTATCACCTTGATAAATTTTGCTCTTAAATTTAAAGGTGCTGTAAAGTCCTGCGTTTGTACGTTAAGATCTTTTATGTCAACTTTTGTGTTTACAGTTGCTGCCAGTTTATAATTGTTCCCATCATCTGACAGCCAAAATTGTACAGTTGGTGGAAAAACAATCCATGATCTGCTATCCTGCAATGTTCCCAGGGTTACTTGTTTTACAGGTTTAACCTCTCCCATATCAATAATGGCAACAAGATCATGATCCTGGTAGCCCTGCCAGTTGCCCAAACGCCAGTTGGCTTTTCCGCGGATGCCATTGATAAGGGTATTGTCGCCTTCGTCGGCATAATTTGGCAGGTATTTATTAACGAGAGTTAATTTTAAATCATCCCTTACTTTGGTAAACGTTCCCTCATCTACAAAGCTAGTTTTGCCATCCTCAACAGCTATTGCTTTAACCGTTGTGTTAACTGAAATATTTAAAGGTATACTGTATAAGGTTGAGTTTGCGTTGGGAGCGGAGCCATTTGTAGTATAATATATTTTTGCGTTGGCATCGGCACACTTTATTTCAATGGCCATTGGCTGTTTAAAGGTTTTTGAAGGCGCAAGAATATACGGATTAGGCACAATCAGGTTATCAGATATTTTTGAGACTGGTTTTTCCAGCCCTTCAATAAATATCTTATTAGGCAATTTACCGGTAAATACTTCAAATTCGCCACCGTTGGCGATGTCGGAATAATCAAGGTAAAGCTTATTGTATGATTTTTTATTGAGATTCATACCCTGCAAATAAATATCAGAGATGCTAACGCTCATTCCCGGGTTAAGAATAGTGAACTTTTTGCCGTTTTCAAGATTGATCACCGCCTTATCAAATTGAGGTATCCCGATCTGGAATTGCTGTTGACCGGGGGCGATGTTGTAAATCCCCAAAGAACTCATCACATACCACGCCGACATTTGTCCGCAGTCTTCATTGCCTGAAAGACCGTCCGGTTTATTACTATACTCATCCCTCAATATTTTATTGATATAAAACTGCGTTTTATCGGGTGCGTCGGTAAAGTTGTATAAATAAGCCATATGGTGGCTTGGCTCGTTACCATGCGCATATTGGCCAATTAACCCGGTAACATCATCCTGCTGCCGACCTGAAAGTTTGGAATCAGTAGTAAAAAGTTCATCCAGTTTGGCTTCAAAAGCTGCTTTTCCACCCAGCCGTTCTATTAGCCCTTCTACGTCCTGCGGTGCTAAAAAGGAATATTGCCACGAGTTTCCCTCTGTGTAATTATTATTGATCTCTGTAGGTTCAAATGGCATGTACCAGCCACCGTTTGCCCGGGCCTGCATAAATCCATTCTGATTGTTAAAATTATTTTTCCAATATTGTGCACGCTGGATAAATACCTTATAGTCATCCGGCTTATTGAGCATTTTTGCCATTTGTGCAATGCACCAATCATCTATGGCATACTCTAATGTTTTAGATACGGATTCCGGCTCATCATCAGATAATACCACGCCGTTTTTGCGGTAGGAGTCCAACCCAAACTGGTTGCGGTTCACGGCAGCCTTCATAGCAGTAAAAGCCTCCTCTGCATTAAAATCGCGGATTCCTTTTGCGTAAGCATCCACAATAACCGGGATAGAATGGTTACCCACCATGCAATAGGTCTCATTTGATGCCAATGGCCAGATCGGTAACAGGCCGCCCTGTTCATGCATCGCTAAAAACGATTTTATAAAATTCAGCGTGCGCTTACGGTCTATCAGGTTGAGCAAAGGATCCTCCGCCCGGTAGGTATCCCACAAAGAAAACACAGTATAATAAGTAAAGCCATTAGCGGTATGCACCTGTTGATCCATACCCCGGTACTGTCCGTCAACATCGCTGTAAACATTTGGCGCCAGCATGGTATGATACAGAGCTGTATAAAAAATGGTTTGCTTAATTTTTGCATAATCAATAACGGGCTGCTTTTTTTGATTGGACGGATGCATGCCATAGTTTTGATTTGTGCCGGGTGGCTCCTGTTGTGCTGAGGCATTAGGGCCACCTCCTTCAACTTCAATTTTTGAAAGCTCATTGATCCAAAGATTTTTGGCCGCCTTCTGCACCTTTTTAAAATCGAAACCGGGTATTTCAGCATCCAGGTTTTTCAGAGCCCCATCTGTGCTTACTGATGATATCCCTACTTTGGCAATTACTTCGCCCGGATCGTCAAACCGGATAAACATCTTTATATTTTTTCCCTGTAGCTTGTTTATTCCTTGCTTTAACGTATCATTCCCTGCAATTCCATAAGTTTTAAAGGGTTTTGAGAATTTGGCATAAAAATAGACCGATTGATCATTCGCCCATGATTTTGATCTGCGAAAGCCCCTGATCTCATGATCATTTACAACCTCTATCCATGAATCGAGTACCTGGTCGCGATGCTGCAGATCGATAATGATATTCGCCTGGTGGGTACTTGGGAAATTATACCGGTGCATACCGGTACGTGTGCCGGCGGTAAGCTCCACATCAATATTGTACTTATCTAAGTGGGTTTTGTAGTAGCCGGGACTGGCTGCTTCATTTTTCTTTTTAAATCCTGAAAGATATTCGGTGTTTTTAAACTGGGGCTCGCCGGTGGTTGGCATAAATAAAACATCACAATAATCTGCTATCCCTGTTCCACTCAAATGCGTATGCGAAAACCCGTAAACAATGGTATCGGTATAATAATAACCTGAGCAGCCGTCCCAGCCGGTTAAACGCGTATCAGGGCTTAATTGCACCATCCCGAAAGGAACCACTGCACCGGGATACGTATGGCCATGACCGCCGGTACCGATAAACGGATTTACCAGGGGCGTATAATCTTTTTTTCTTTGTGCCGATGCTGATAAGGCGAAAATTAAAATAAAAACAGATAACGGAATGCTGCGGATAGAGAGCCTCATTTGAATAATCAATGATTGTTAAGCGATAAAAATAAGCTATTTGCACCAATTTGTGCGAACCTTAATTCAATTCAAAAGCTCCGTTGCAACAATTACAATATCTTAAATTCATCCATATCTTTCAAAAATGGCATGGCACGCCTGGTTTTCTTTACTTCGTCAGCAATGATAGAAAATGTGTATAGATCTTCTTCGTCGCGCTTATAATATACCACATTGCCATTTGGATCGATGCAGGTTGAATCGCCGGAATGATAAACTTCATTACCGTCGTGCCCTACACGGTTAAGACCTATTACGTAAGCCTGATTTTCAATTGCACGCGCCGGTATCAAAGACCGCCAATGCAACGAACGGCGCTCTGGCCAATTGGCTACCACCAGCAGCAAATCGTATTCTCCGTTCACGTTACGTTGCCATACCGGGAAACGGAGGTCATAACAGATCATCGGGCAAATTTTCCAGCCTTTTAAGTCGACTATCAATTTCTTATTTCCGGCAGTATAAGTCTCATTTTCTTTTCCAAGAGCAAACAAGTGCCGTTTGTCATAACATTCGTAAGTGCCATCGGCCCGCATCCATATAAGGCGGTTATAATATTTCTGATTTTCTTTTATAATGATGCTTCCCGTAATTACACAATCGAAATCGCTTGCAATTTTTTGCATCCATTTCATGGTTTTACCGCCCATAGGCTCCGCCAATTTATCCGCGTTCATGGAAAAACCGGTATTGAACATTTCTGGCAAAATTATGAGATTAGTCTTTTCGCGGATGCCAGATAATCGCAATGCTATATTCTGCAGGTTTCTGTCAATATTTTCCCAAAACAAGTATCCCTGGAACAGGGTGATCTTAAGATTATCCATATTTCAGCTTATGGTTAATGGTTGTAGTCCAATTACCATGGCAAACGAGCCATGGTTTATAATTTTAAGTTGGGCAATGTAGCCATAATAAGTGTTAATAGGCCAGATTTACGAGCTACCCGTCACTGACAATTAAACTTTTATTAGTCTATCAACGGCTTTATCCAGTGTTTCTTGCCTTTTTGCAAAACAAAAACGTAAAACATGGTGATCCGTACCCTTTGTATAAAACGCAGAATTGGGTATAGATGCTACTCCAACTTCTCTTGTTAAACGCAAAGCAAAGTCACTATCCTTCTCGTCGGTTATATTGTTAAATGTTACCGATTGAAAATAAGAACCAAAACAAGGCAGCAATTCAAACCTGCTTTGTTCAAGTCCTTTACGGAAATAATCGCGTTTTTCCTGGAAAAAAGCTGGCAGGTCCAGGTAATGGTTTTCATCTTTCAAATATTCGGCAATGGCATATTGAATAGGTGCATTAACGCTGAACACTAAAAACTGGTGCACTTTTCTAAATTCCTGCATTAAAAAGGCAGGAGCCATACAATAGCCAACCTTCCAGCCGGTAGCGTGAAAAGGTTTACCGAACGAAGCCACAATAAAACTGCGCTGCTGCAATTCGGGATAACGGGCCATGCTGTGGTGCGTTTCGCCATCAAATATTAAGTGCTCATAAACCTCGTCGCTTAATATTAAAATATCCTGGTTTTTTACTATGGCACTTAATTCTTCAATATCTTCCTTATGTAAAATGGTACCGGTAGGGTTATGCGGCGTATTAAGGATGATCATTCTTGTTTTGCTGTTGATCAGCCTTTTTACCATATCCCAGGCAATGCGGTAATCAGGCGGCTCAAGCTCCAGCGATTTTACAATGCCACCCATTAGTTTAATAGCAGGCGCATAGCAATCAAAAGCAGGTTCAAAAATAATCACCTCGTCATTTGGATTAATGATTGCTGTGATAGCTGTAAATATAGCTTGGGTACCACCGGCCGTTATGGTTATTTCTGTATCCGGATTATAAACCGCTCCGTATAATTTTTCTGTTTTTTGAGCTATCTGTTCGCGGAGGGCTAATACGCCGGGCATGGGTGCATATTGATTATGCCCTTTTTTCATTGCGTTGTTTACCAGTTTTATAAGCTCTGGTGAAGTATCAAAATCGGGGAAGCCCTGTGAAAGATTTATGGCGCCAACTTCATTTGCCAAAGCCGACATTAAAGTAAATATCGTAGTTCCGGTTTGGGGTAATTTTGAAATAATGGGTGTCATGCAGGGGCTAAATTAATCAAAAATGAGGTGAAAGCTGAAAGGTAAAATCAAAAGGTTAGAATTTGTAATGAATAACAGCTAAAAACCTTTTATCTTTTCACCTTTATCCTTTCAGCAGTAATATTTATCTTAGTGCCATGAAGCTAAAAATCCTGCTGTTATCTATCCTGACAGGCATTATTTGTTCTTGCAATCAAGGTAATAAAAAATCTGTACCGGTTATTGGTTTTGTTGATGCTTTTGAAGATGCCACCATTGCCCCGGCACGTACCGGTTTTGTTGATGCGTTGAAGAAAAATGGTTTTAGTGATAATCAGAAAAATGTAAAAATTGAGTACCGGAACGCCCAGGGAAGCATCCCTACCTTAACCCAGATAGTGAACTATTTTGTTTCGCAAAAGGTTGACCTGATGGCTACCTGTACCACTTTATCATCCATCACAGCCGCACAAAAAACTAAAACCATTCCCATTTTTATGATGGTATCGCCAACTGTGAAATTGATGCAGCTACAGGACACAAGCGGACGTGCTAACTTGTTCGGCGCGGTGGAGGATCTGAATTATATCGATACTTCATTTTCAAACATTCCCAGGTTTTTAAAGCCAAAATCCGGAAAGTTGGTTGTTGGGATGATATACAATCAGTCTGAACAGCAATCGGTTGATGCCAAAAAAAGAATAGAATCACTAGCCGCTAAATTAAATATCACACTGATCGCCTTACCTTTAAATACATCAGCCGATGCACAGCTGGTTACCAAAGCGCTGCTAAACAAAAATATTGATGCGTTTTTTGCGAATCCTGATAATACGGTCTTTGCATCCTTTGAAACGATATTGAAAAGCTGCGATCAAAAGAATGTCCCAATCTTCACAAGCGAAGCCGGCCTGGTTCAAAGAGGGGCAGTTGCTGCATTTGGTGCCGATATTTATCAATGGGGTTACCAGGCCGGCGAACAGGCCGCGCAATTTTTAAAAAGTCGCAGCACTAATGGCTTGCATCCCGAAATGGTAAAAGTAAGGAAGCGGGTATACAATCCGGCGGCTGCCAAAAAATACAATATTACTGTTCCGTTAAATTTTGAAGCTGTTAAATAATGGATTTTTACCTGACCGCTTTATTACAGGGACTTTGCTTTTCGGCGATTGCATTGGGAATTTATATTTCGATGAAAATATTTAATATCCCCGATATTACAACGAATGGCAGTTATACCCTGGGCGGCGTGGTCACAGCAATTTTGCTGACCCATCATCAACCGACATATGTTATCTTACCCGCAGTAATTGCAGCCGGCGGCATAGCAGGAGCGTTAACAGGTATTATTCATACTAAGTTAAAGATCAATGCGTTGTTGGCCGGCATCCTTGTGATGACTGCTCTTTACTCAGTAAACCTGTCGCTGATGGGGCGGTCAAATCTGCCGCTGATAAACATTGTTTCGCTATTTAATTTGATTAATATAAGTCCGGACCTTAATTACAATACATTTTGGATATTATCAATTTTTGTTGTGATAATTACCCTTTTGATTGGCTATTTGCTGAAAACAGATTTTGGTGTTGCTATGCGTGCTACCGGAAACAGCGAAACAATGGTCCGGTCCTTAGGGGTAAATACCGACAGGATGAAAATCATTGGTCTTGCACTGGCAAATGCCTTAACAGCTATTAGTGGTTATCTTATCAGCCAATTCCAGGGATTTACGGATATCAATATGGGTATCGACGTAGTGATAATAGGGCTCGGCTCGGTAATTATTGCTGAAATATTGATCAATTGGCTCCGCATTACATCGGTATGGCTTAGCTTGATTTTAGTACTTGGAGGGGCGGTAATATTTCAATTGGTGCTGGCGATTACCCTGGATATTGGAGTCGATGCGAATTTGCTGAAGCTGGTAACGGCTGCGTTTGTGTTACTGATTGTAAGTTTGCCACGAATAAGAAGGCCCCGCTAATCTCTGGCGGTTGAGGAGACTTAAGAGCTTGGTTTTAATGATATTAATAATTTATAAAAAGTCCTCCCTACCGGTCCATAGGACTCCTTTGGAGGAAGGATTCAGGTGAG
>JAQNCM010000532.1 GCA_029237615.1 Mucilaginibacter sp. | reverse complement strand
ATATGTACTGTGTTCCATTAGCGAATCTCGAGCAAGCAGACAAGGAATCGAGTGCATACCATCCCGAGCGGCCAGATAAGGCAGTAGTATATAGTCATCCAGGATTGTTCGGCGAACCTTGTCACGTCCTTCCGATTGGCCACTCCCCACCGCCTCGCCAGGGGAGCCAGAATATGTTCCATGACACCAGCGCGCAGGCCGGTGAAAGTGACGGTGCAGAATACCATGAAGTACAAGTCGTCAACTCCGGCGCCATATTTCCCCGTTCGTGGGTTGTAGTACGATAGTTTGAAGAACTTGGAGGTGTGTGGCCGCGCTACCGCCATGCAGACGTGGGTGAGGAAGAGGAGACAGACGAGGTTGAAAGATACACCTATTCAGGGGGAAAAAACGGAGGATTAGTCTCAATCGAACAATTGACGAACTACTGGAAAGGGACATACCTGTCTGGTTCTCAAAAAGCCAAGCGGTCATGTTCTTGAGCGGTCCGTCATCTTTCCTCCTCACTCGGCTGCGATTGACCTTCTTGTCACTCGACTGCATGTACAGAGGACCGTTCATTGTCGAGCTGCGGCGGGGCGCATGGGGCCGTGACGGCCTGGGAGTGAGCTTCTCGGCCGACTTGGTTAATTGTAGTGGAGGACTCTGCTCGGTAACCGGCGTCATATTTGTATCTGAGCCCGCCATGGTCGCCATGGTCGCCAATGGCTGGTATTCGTAGCTGCTCGGCTGGCGGGTGGGAAGGGGATGCCCGCGACGAGTGCCGGCGGCGAAGTTGCGGCGTCTTCTCTATTTATGCGTGTTTATTATTCCGAAGGAGAATCACAATCGGCTTTGGTATGCGTCTAAAATGTGCTAAGGACGTGAAACGATGTAGCGAGCGAGAAGGGGACAGGAATCAAGAGCTCTATCCTCGACGGAGTCTGCCAGCTTCAATTTCGTTGTGAAGATCCAATCTGCCAGGGGTTTCTGTGGGTCGGTGGGGGCCCTGGACCCCTGGTAATGAAAATCCTCGTCAGGGGCTCGACCGACCTGGTCTGTGCACCTGTGCACCTTCCGGAGGATTTCGCGCTAAACTTAATTTCAACGAAACTCAATGCCCAGGCCATAAATCACTTCGGGGCAACGATTTGATGATGCAGAAGATGCGACACTCAGAGCTCATAACCAGGTACAGCTTAACCTATGGCAAGGAGCGAGACCGCTTCCGGCGGTCTTGCTGTATTGTATATCCAGCTCTAGCTTCAGCAGATGGCGTAGAAGCCTCCGTGCCGCTCTCCACCTCCATCTCAACATCCCTCTCCGACGCAAGACTCGAGCGGTGCTCTTGAAACACCGTCAAGACTTGGTCTGCGCTGGTGCTAAGCGCTCCTCCATGACCTTTGGCTGTGAACACAATCCTGGCCGTCATCAGCGGTCCTACAAGCCTCCTGATCGATGATTTCTGCTCTGGATTCAGACCTTTCACGAACCCTCCCAGGCTGGTTGGCTGACCATCAGTTTCACGCTTGCCACTATCACCCGTAGTGATGGCAATGAGGTCGATCTCAGGAATCCCAGTGCATTTCGGTGTTGGTTCGTCCTGCATTAAAACCCAGTGGATGTAGCCTCCGCATACCAAGACGACAGCAATACTTGCCCCGCCAAAAACTGTGACCGTCCACCGCTGGGCAACAAAGACCTGTATCGAACGCCCCCAGGTCGCGGTGGTCAGCGTCTGTCCCATAAGGTTGGAAAACCTGGTGTGGTTAAGCCCCAGCTCCGTCAAAGCATTGTCGAGGAACACCGTAAGCAGTGTTCCAAAGTTCATCTTAACAGCTAAGAAGTTTTGAAGATGTTCCCTTAGTTTGCTGTCGTCACCAGCCCAAAGGTATGGTTCCTCGCCATAACCTCGATAGAGCTCGCACAGCCGATAAAGGAATGAATCCCAAGCAATCTGATCTGAAGAAAATGGCGTATTCGATATCGTGTCCCAGATAGCGTCGTACTCGGTGATATTAACAAAAAGGGGCCCGACTAGATAGGGCGACTGGACGTTGGTGATCATTCGTGAATCGACGTCGTAAATTGTCGTCACCACATGCAGAAAAGCTGACATTTGTACCTTGATCCTCAGGTCGGAGGGGTTCTCCCAGGTGCGTGTCTCGTTCGCGCATTGTCCCTGCATGAAAACAGATAGAGGGCAAGGTCTCCAGCCTGGAATTGCATTAGTCCAAACATTGGACGCATACGTGTCTAGCAAGTTCAAGCATCTTGAAGTCGAGATGGGGTTATTCATACCAACTAGAATGGAACTTCCTTCCTGTTTCCGGCAGACTTGAAAGCCATCTCTGCCCGTGTCTCTCCAGTATGTCGTACAGTCCGTTTCAAGCCTGAAGGAATCGTTCCCGGGAATCGGCGTGAATGTCAATACAATAGCCTGGCCGTGGTTTATTCTTATCGCTTTGGGGGGGTCGGATGCCAGTCCTTCTAAGAGAGACACGTTGCTCTCTGCAAGCATGACCTGTTCGAGACTTCCGGGGAGTATGTATGCTTGACAGTCGGTGGCCTCGACGCACCCCTCCGTGGTCCAGGGCACCGCGATCCGCGGATAATGTAGCAACTGTTCGATCCAATGGTCGTGAAATGCTATGATATATGATGGATCTATGGCTGCCATGACTTCTGGAGTGAGAGATATGGAACCAGCTAACACTAGTGTGTTATCTCCAAATACGCTATCCTCAAAACTGCTTTAGACTGAAGCGTCGTGTCAAGTTAGCGATGTTAATTTGACGAGACCCAGAACTCTACATGCTAACATTTCAAGATTGAGCCGAACGATAAGCCTATAAATGGGATAGAAAGCCTAAAGTCAATCCGTCAGCATGAATATAAGTTGCGAAGTCTCGGTGTCGAGCTCATCTCTTACTTGACAAGCCCGGGCAAGTTTCGTAACTTGATTCTAGCAGTGAGGAAGCACACGGTGAAAAATCCAATGCCAGGACCCATTTGAACAAAACTGACGGACGATATGCCCTTGCGGGCAAGAGCCCAACGCATCGTGTCAAGAAGCTGACTCAGTACATAGGCCAGTAGCATGGCATAAAGCTGTGAGAAGACTGAGAGCAAGTGGTTGGTTGTCGTAGCATCAAAAACCGTTGAACCAATAACTGGGTTTCCTGTCAGGACCGAGCAATTGAACAGATTGAAGAGGAAT
>JAQNCM010000625.1 GCA_029237615.1 Mucilaginibacter sp. | reverse complement strand
CAGCAGCACCCAGTGACATGCAGCCCAGGCACCTTTCCAATCACCATCCAGTCGTTTCTCATCCCACCCCCCCCTCAACCCCCTCCCTCCTCGTCCGAATTCACTAGTCTTGGTAGGCTGCAGGTGAAGAAATATCCAGATGCGGAAATCTTCATGCTGCAGAGGAGGGAATTCCATGTGTCTCCCGCCTCCCAGAAAAAGCAATAAGCCACTTGACACCTGCCGGTGCAGCCCTGCATACCCCCGGCTGGCGCAGCGCTGAGGCGGCGGGCATCCCGTTTGTGACTGCGATATGCTGGTGGTCTGGTATGGCCGCGGCAGATGGTAAATGGGAAGGGAGTTGAGCCTCATTTGTGGACGAGCACCACTCGGGGAGGCGTAGAATCCCCCCGCCCCCGCCTCGTGCTATTTTGAGCTCAGTCGGTACTAGTGATATCAGGCTTGTAGATAGAGAGAGGATTATAGCTTCGCAAGGCTTATCAAGTCTGGATGCGTTCGTTTGGGTCGGTGCGGGGGTGATGTCGGCTGTTTGATGCTTGGGGCGGATGGGGTTGAACAAGAGACGAGATAGATGGGCAAGGAGCTCTATTGTCGCGCACGACGCCTAACCGGTGAACAAGTTGCTTGAGGCTTAACGAGGTCTTCCACGACATCAAATGGGTTAGCTATGGATAGTATTACGGGATATGCTCCGAGTAGAGCTTGACTGCTCTGCCCCGGAAGTTCATCACGACCCTTCTCCGAAGGCCACACAAGCAACTCGTGAATGTTGGAGGCCCCAACCCCAGACAGCATCACCATGGACATTCACGTCAAGCCCCGAGCATTTGGCAATATGTATGTATATCTCCTGTCTGCCATTAGATCCGTCCTACATCGGATCCCTGATGGGTCTTGGAGCTCAGCGTTTGCCACCAGGGACACAGTAGTCCTGAGGGGAGGGCTGTCGTGATGGGTTAATAGCAGCAGAGAGATGCCGGCGGGCGAGGCTTGTATGGGCGCCATAGACGCTTGGTAACCAAGATGGGCTTCCTCATGACTACAATCGAGGGTAACGGTCGTAGTAACCGCTCTCCATCGCTCCCGAGCATTGCTCCTTGCTTGAACGGCGGAGGAAGCTTGTAAGGACGTCTATCCCCAACATGGGAGCATGGGCCTTGATGTCTCTGGCAGAACTTGGAAGGCGAGCAGACGCAGTTGTGCCGTACATGGATGAAGCAATCCACTCGATTCACCTGGAACATACTGCCGTATACGAACCGTCCATTCACCTTAAGTTTTTGTGTGCTCGTGCTCTGGTATTTGAAGTAGAATACTTAGTCGGCTACTTATCAATACAGTACTGCATGGTACAGTGGGTATCGGCGGTGCTTGGAGGGTGCGGCCCTTGTGGGAAGCGTAACACCTGAGCCCACACTGCAGCCAAGCCCTGAAGCATCATCGTTCGATTCCCACCAAGTGCTGTATTGATCCTTTTTTTTTTTGCAGTTGTTTTCCATTGCTGATGGACATGTCAATCAATATCCGCCGTCGCTGGACATCTGATAGATAGATAGATCACGGTTGAATCTGGTCATCAGAGATGCGGCATTGCGATCGTCTGACATTCCCTGGACTGCGAAATAACTGCCGCCTACATGGCGTAGTAGTACACACAGAAGCTGGACGAGTGGATTATGATGCAGAGCTATACGGGGAGTGTATTCAAATGAACACGTATAACCGTGCCTCACATGACCACACGTTCCCTCCTATACACCATGCTAAACCAGGACATCGAACTTCGTTCCCGCAAGCATCCCTTCCTCTCTGTCAGCCAACCGGCGCCTTCATATTTGCGAACACCACCCGATACCCATCCGCATCCTCGTACGTCTTGCCGCACCGGTCCCAGTAGGGGTTGAAGCTGGTCACAGCACTGAAGCCCGCCTTCTCCATTCTTGTCAGGGCAGCCTGATACTCCTCGCCGTCCGGAAGGTAGAACACGAGGAGATTATCCGGAGTGGGCGCCCGCCCGGCATCGTGCTTGGCGTTGGAGGTGAACTCGAGGTGATAGCCACTGCCCTTGTGGCCCAGTAGGACGCCGTCGAAACCCTCGTGTCCGGAGAAGGTGAGGAGGACTCCGAAGCCCAGACCGTCATGATAGAAGGGGAGGAGGGCGGGGATGTTGTTTGTCGGTCGGGCGATGCGGATGTGCGCTGTTGATAGGGACATGGTGGAATCGGGTCACAAGCGGATGAAGAGGATGAGATGAAGAAGCAGGACGAAACCCCGCATTATGAGGCCCGAGAGGTAAACTGACGGCGGCCTCGTCCGGTTATCGGACTGAAATTGCATATGGACGAATATCTGTCTCAGGAAGATGCTCCTGGACATCACGGCCTTCTAAGCCGGTTACCGAGACGCATCCGGGAATATCTCCGAGCCTATGGTAAAGAAAGAGAGATATTTCTAGTTCTCTGCTCATCACCGTTAATCGACATTGTACCATCGTGGTCCGAGTGCTAGCTGTCCATCCTCACAGGTCGAGCATTCCAACATCAATCCATGTGCCCGCGGTGAGAGCACGCATGGCGAAGGCCGACGGTAATGCAGCATCATGATCGAACTAAGGGTGCCTCTGGTCCAGACCTCCACAACTCGTTCGACCCTCCCAATTCCTGCACGCGTCAAATGCGCAACCCACGGTAGTATAGCGATCTATGTGATGCTGAGGAGGTAAAAGCATGGTCACTTCGTAGCCAGATATCTGGCAGCATCATCGGAAGCTCCTGTCGTCATGCATCGTGTTAGCACTAGCCGTACAGAGTTCCATGTGCCCTATGTTCTGGTGTACGCATACCTGACGGAGAACCTAAACAGACTCTTGCATGCGCTATCATCATGCAATCATAGCAGCGCCCAAAACATACTCCGTCATCAACCCTGCATGCTGACATCTCCCTCTCCTACCTCCCCCTCGCCCTCACCCACAGCATCACCCTTCCCAGCCAGTAACCTCACCTCAACAACACTCTCAAGGTGCTTCCTCATCCCCGTCCACAGCTCAGCCTCCATATCCCTCTCAACTTTACTGCTCCTAGCATTCAACCAACCCACATCAAGCCCACC
>JAQNCM010000529.1 GCA_029237615.1 Mucilaginibacter sp. | reverse complement strand
GGCTCGTACGCGAGGTGCGTCGCAATGAACGACCCGCAGAACAGCTCTTTGTGCGCCTCAGACCCGACCCTCAAGCAACGGCCTCCCGGGTATGACGAACTCTTACACCCGCTGTACCATCGAGGGGGCAGCATACCATCAAAGATGGGCGGCGCGCGTGAGCCGCTGGGCCCTTGCGCGCGCACGGAAAACCGCGCCGGTCAGTCGGACGACAATGTAACCATGCGACTTCGTATTGCCGCGTGCCTAACCCGACGTTACCCGCCGACGACTACCGCCGCATGATTCGCCGGAGGTTTGACTATTCCGTGAACCGCTCACGCGATAGGGTGCGCGTTGGCGACTCTCGGGTTCCCCGGCGGTCGAGATGAATCTGACTTGCTGACCGTCGCCGGTGCCGCCGCTATTGCCGATGAGACCGACGCCGGGCGGATTCGGGAGGCGGGCCGAGCTTCGGCTACGGTGCGCCGGCCAGGATCGGCCGCGTGATGCCGACGTCCCGGTGCAGCGCCGGTTCCCATCGCGATGTGGCGATCCATCCTGACGAGACGAAGCCACCGGATCGTACCCGCGTCCGCCCGCGCAACGGCGGGCGTCGCCGATTGTCTCGGCCCGACCAATGCCGAGCGCACGGAGACCACCCGAAAACTGAGTCCTGAGGCGTTCGCTCTACTTGGCGGCACGACTTTGTGCACTAACTCTGTCCTAAAGGGCTATGCCCTGTCCGTGCGACAATGGCCGACTGGTGTCGGACTTTCCGAAGGCGATATCCATCCTCAACCCGCTATACGATGCGGCGAGCGTCCACGTCGTTTACGAGAACGATCAGCAGATCGGCCAACGGAACCTGTACGCGACGGTGGCCTACGGTCGCGCGGCGGACATGCGCTCCGTCCCCACGACGCTGGAGTTGCAGGCGTACGGCCGTTTCACGGTTGCGCGGAAACGGGTCGATCGCGCCATGGCAGCCGCGTTCATCCAAGGTGCGACGGTCGGGCTCGCGACGCTCAACGGATACGAAGTCGCATTTGAGCTCGGCAACGAGATCGTCGAAGGCTTCCGGCCCGCTGGCTCGTTCAGCACGATGATCCAGAAGTCGCCGTTTAACACCTCGCTGTGGACGCGCGAACGTATTGGAGTAGGCAAGCGCGTCGGAGCAAGGCTCCTCGAGAAGTCGGCGATTTGGGACCTGGCGGCGGACCTGGCCTTCTTGAACGAAGCGCGCTGGTCTGCAATACCGCTTCTCGGACGATTGGAGAAGCTCGGCGATCTCGACGAGTGGTGGCCCTCACCCGTCGAAATCGAGTCGCGGAATCCGAAAGGCACGCTGCAAGTGGAGGTGTCACGCAACATCGTGCCTTCCACGCGGCACGCGACGCTCAGCGTGCGCGGAACCGCGCTCGCCGACGGTCTCGAAGTCGCTGACGTCTCCTTGAGCGGTCCTGGACCGTACGCGCCCCTGCCGACGAACGCCGACGGAAGCGAACTGACGGTGTACGTCGACGGCATCGCCATGCACCGAACGGCGGGGCACTATGTCCGCACCATCGGCATGCGGCTCGGCATGATGACGCAGGAGATCTGGACCGTCAAACCCGCCAAAGGGCGACCGGGGATGGCGTTTCCGGTCGGCTCTGCGCACCACCAGGAGAGCTACGCCGGAGCGCTCCCACGGGCGTCGACCCGCCGCGAGGCGTGGGCGATCGGCGACTACTCGCGTTCGCACGGCATCCTCGACGACGCCGAGCGCGTCTACGATCCCGGAGCGCGCAGAGATACGGTTAAGGCTGCGTTCGACGACCTCCGCTCCCTCGGCGTCGACCAATTTCAGCCGCGCATCCGCGTCGCGGATCCGTACGGTCTGGACGAAGCAGCGATGGAGGCCATCGCGGTCAGTGCTCTGCGCGACGGCCGCCCGCAGTCGATCGAACTGTACTGCGAGTTCAAGCCACCTCCCAATGACGAAGCCGCGACGCCTGCCGCGACCGCGACGACCACGGGTGCCACGCCGCCGACGCCAACATTGACGAAAAAACAGCGGGAGGAGGCGGCGGCTAAGAGCGTCGCGGATCGGATCAAGGCGCGACTGGGCGTCCGCGTCGTGTGCTACCGTGTCCAGGGACTCCACGACCGGTTCCTCATAATCGGCGAGCGCCTTTGGCACGTGGGCCCATCGTTGAACAAGGTGGGCGAGGAGTTCAGCGCGCTCGTTGAGATCCGGGATCCTCGACGCGTTGCAGACGTGGTGGCCTATCTCGACCGGCATGCCAACACGGCGAACGAGGTGTTCCGCACGTGACCGCGCGAGAACAGATTCTCGCCTGCGCCCCGTACGCCGGCTACTTGATGCGCACCGAGGCGCTCGATGAGAGCGTGATCCTGGCGGCATTCGCCGACGTCGCGGCCCGTGGCATCGAGGACGTCGACGACGCCCGTATCGTAGCGTACGCGCGCTACGCCGGCGCAGACGAAGACGCGGCCGCCGATCTCTACCGTCGCGCGGGCTTGGAGACGATCCTGCGCCGGGAACTGGGCAGGCACGGCGCACGCACCTACGTCGACCCGGAACGCGTCGCGGATCAGCTGGAGCACACCTCCGACATGCAGGTCGTCGGTTGGCTCGCA
>JAQNCM010000392.1 GCA_029237615.1 Mucilaginibacter sp. | reverse complement strand
CGTAATATTTGACCATAACGCGTACGACTCATCTTCGGCACATCGATAGCCAAATTTATCTTTGCTTTCGGATAGTTTCCTGAAATTTCTTACTCCTGAAAAGGCATCCAATACCCTCTTATCATTTAACTCCAACGGTTCGTTTTGAGTTGGCGGATGATAATGAATATGAAAAATAACCAACCCGTCATCTTTTAATACCCTTTTAATTTCCGCTGCTGTATTTTCGAAATCGTCTACATGATCGAGCGCATTAACCGAAAGTATCGCGTCAAAGAATTTGTCCTCAACAGGAATGTTTTCTGAATAACCACATATAAATTTCACGTCTCCATATAAATGGATAGGAAAGCCCACACTTAAATATTTATCTAATAAAGGATCAAGGCAATAAAGATCAGCCTGTTCAAAACAAGTGGCGCTCGGCATAGGCCCACATCCGACATCCAGCAGCTTTTTCCCTTTAAATGTATCCTTATCCAATTTCAAATCCTTTAAATATTTTATCTCCTGATGCATTTTATGCCAGGTTAAAATCGCAGCATGAGTTGGATTCCGGGCTAATACTTTTTCACTTTCAGAAGGCGATATGGTTGAATACATCTCTGCCAGCTGGCCCTTATACCATTGATTGTATCTTTCAAGCTCATCCTCCCAAAACTTTGTTTCAGACGCATGTTTGTCTAAATCAAGTACAGGGGTATTAGCTGACTTTAACCTATTCAGAATTTTTTTTATCATTTAACGGTATAATTAATAACACAATTAAATCCTTATCCATTCCCCGGGCACCAAATTAGTTGAAGTTATGTTCATGTGCTCGTCAGCAAACCACCTTTTAGGAGCAATAACCACTTTTTGCGGATCAGGATTTAGCCAAGCACCCCACCAGCTGAAAGAGCTATTTGAAATTATGTGATGTTTACATTTGCTCATCAATAACATATCATGATATGGTTTATCTTTATGTGAACCGTCAATAACTTTATAGTTTTCGCTAAGGGGAAAATTTTCTTTTACCCATTCAGGATCATCAGAAAAGATAAAGAAAAACGGCTTCTCTATCTCACTTTGTATTTTGCTGATAGCTTCCTTGTAATAATCAATATCAAGCGGCCCCAGCACTTTTTTGGCTACTGGATTTGTCAAATAGTCACCTCTTCTGAAATGGATACTTACTGAGTTAGTTTGATTGATTTGAGCTATCGTGTCCTGAATTTCGGTTACTGATTCAATATCAAATTTAAACGCTTTTCTTATCTCGTTTTTATAATCTGAAAAGTAATACTCCGATTGCCAGTATCCTTTTAATAAAACAGGGAAGGCAATTTTATCCATTTGCGAAGCCCCTTTGCCCGGTATTTCACAATAACATTCTTTTAAGGGTAGTTTTAGCAGTTTAAATATTTTTTTATAAAAGGACTCACCGGTAAATGATTTAATTAATTGTTTTCCGGCTACTTCGGTATCGAGCCTAAATATGCCCAGTTCATATAATCTTGGTGTAAATCCCTCAGTTTCTAATTGGTTTTGTTGTAAAAAGGTTAAATCAATAAGCAGCTTTTGGTTGTGCTTTATTGATAATGCTTTACCACAAGCGTATTGAAACATTTGATTTCCTAAACCTCCCTGAAGTTCAACAATGATCATTATTATTTTGTAAACCAAAAGCAGCCGCAAGCATACTTCTGTCGTGACAATAATTCGGTCGATGGATCATTTATACATCCGCCGTCATCTTCATTTTCTGGTATCAGGCTAAACTCTTTTAACTTTAGTCCATATATTGCAAACATACTTACCACTAACTCCTTTGTATAAATGCGATGTGCGTTAAACTGTATTCGCGCCTTTGCTCCCACAGGTGTTACAAATAATAAACTGCCACCTTTTGCCAGTACGCGGGAAAGTTCTGCAACGGCTTTCAAATCGCCATCATAATCAATTTTATCGCCATAACGCCCAAGGCCAATATGTTCAACCGTATGCATACACGATAATGAGTAAATACTATCCGAAGCAAAACCTAAAGACATCAGGTTTTCTTTTTGAGATGTTAGATTTTCTAACTCAATTTTAGCAGGCCGATAATCATAAAACTTAACCGGTATAAAAGCAGATAAAATTGTTGCAAAATGTAATGTAGACGATATATCGATATGAAATTGGGGGTTAATGTTTTTAACTACACGTGCAGCCCATGCAGGGTGATAGATGTAATGCCTGTCGAAATTGGTATTTGAGGTATTATCATCCAGGCAGGGATAATAATCTTCTTTTAAAAATAAAAATCTTTGCTGCGTCTTCTCAGCCGTTAATTTGAATTCATCTAAACCGGGGAGACTAACGGGTATTACTGTCGGTTTAAATATTAATTTTAATAGCTTTTTAACTGTTCGTTTAAGCATGTATGGCAATGGAAAAACTTATTTTTTGTTTATTATTGTTTACGCCAGGCATCACCTTTAACAAAAATAGTATTGATGTTGGTGTCAGCATATAACATATATCCTTTACTTACCAGGAAAGAGGATATAGATGTATTTTTAACTCCATTACCGGAAGCGGAGAACGTTAGTGTTTCTATACATATTACCAACGGGCAACTTTTTGTATAATCAATAGATTTAATAATATGTTCGTCAATGCCTTCTGCATCAATGTTTAAAAAATCAGGAAACACGCCTTCGCTATGTTCTGCAATAATGTTTTTTAAAGAATTTACCGGAATATTTATGATGTTAGTAATTTTATAATCACCTTCATTAATGTAATTTTCGGCTTCTTTTTTAGAAAATGTGTTTAAAGTAGGTGATGAAATAATATAAAAATCGGCATTACCTATTTCGGCACCAATCCCAATATTCAAATTCAAATCCTCCTTTCGGTACTGAACAAACAATTTAATTAATTCAGGATCTGGTTCAATATTAATTCCCCTGCATCCCCTTTCATAAAAATGCGCTGTATTACTTAAATAAAATGGGTGATGAGCACCAATGTCAAGGTATGAAGGATGAGAAATACCAATATGATTGAAAATAAAATCGATAATCAAATCTTCTCCGGATTGGGAGTACGATGTTTTTTTAAATCTTAAATTTGGATCTTTTGGTTTTTTTATTAAAGATTTAAGATGGTTAATCATCTGATTACAAATGGATTAATTAAGAGAATGGGATCTTCTCATTTTTGAAATTATGTTATACCCCTTTAGCTGGACATGGCAGCAAAACAGGTCGTAATAAAAAAGCGATATTTTCTTTATTAAGGTGGGATATATTGCGGCTTTCTTAGTAAAAGAAAGATCAGATTTATTGATAATAGTAAAATGGTAGTAAAGGAACCCGTTCCATTTTTTAAATACACGCTTTAGTTCTTCCAGATATATGTAAGCTATTAGTACATCCAGTCTTTTAGGTATTTGGGATTCGAGCACATACGTTTTTTCATTCCCCGCTGTACATGTTCTTAATAGTTTTGGTAAGATAATAAATTTCCCTTGCGTTAACACAGCTAACAGCACCAACATATCCCCTGAAAGCTCGCAATCTGATAAAATTTCAATTACCTGTTTTGATCTTAATGCGTTAGTTTTAAAAATGGAGTAGATCAAATTGGGCTTACCAAAAGCTTCGAACTGGTTTATATAATTTTTTATTCTTTTTACATCATCAGCTAAGCTAAATTCTTCAATAAATGGAAGAAACTCTGGGTAGCCTGCTATTTTATTGTTGTTTTGGTCCACGGCAATAAAATCCGAATGACCAGCAACTGCTAACGGGTCATTACAAAGTTGGTTCACAATTTTTTCGATAAAATCAGGCGCCCACCAGTCATCATCTGATGCCCACATAAAATATTCACCATTTGCTTTTTCAAGAACAAAAAGAAAGTTATTATACATGGATAATCTTTGCGCTTGCTTGTAAAATGTTACTCTTTTATCATTGTGAGCACTTACAATTGACGACAGATCAAGTGCAGGGTTAAAATCCTGTGAAATAATTATTTCCAGGTTTTTGTAGGTTTGGCCTGTGATATACTTTAAAGTGTTTTTAAAACCCTCTTCCCGGTTATAACAGCAAATACCTACAGTAACTAATGGTTGAGTATTAATTATATCCTCCGTCAATTTCAATATCAGTTCTGTTAATGCTTTGATTTATAATCAGTTCATCTACAACAGTTATCACATCCTCAACCTTAATAAATGAGTTATTAAACATCCGGTCTGCATGCTTTTGTCTGAAATCAGGCGTCATATTATTAAATACGGGAGAACCTTCAACAAGCCCCAATGAAATAATATTAAATCTAAAATCGGGATAAGCGTTTGCTAAACTGTACATTAATCCCGTAAGCCCCGCTTTTGAGCTCGCATATGCGGGATCATAACTCCCTTTCTTTTTTGCAACTGAGGAAACAAATAATATTAAAGCTCCTTTATTTAATTTGCCGGCTAAACTCCTTACCAGTAAGGTGGGTGTAACCAGGTTAATTTTGAGCATTTTAATAAAATGATCTTCCGTTATATCTTTTACACCTACTAAAGGGTTTATTCCCTGGAAAAACAATATTGCTTTATACGGACCGTTCAATTTAGGAGCTATGCTTTCGGCGTCATCATTTTCAAAATCAAAATTAAGATCACCGGAGGGGAGATTTCTGTATACGTTCGTTATGATATAATCCCTGCCGTATTTTTTATTAAATGCTTTTGATAAAAAGCTGTTGCCTCCAAAAACTAAAACGTTATGTTTCATTTAATCATAGTTGCAACCAATACCTGTGCGCCTTTATTGAATTTTATATCCACGGTGCATTCACTAAAATTCTTCAATTTTGCAATGCTGATTAATTTTTGTTTAGTATAGGCATTAAAATGAAATTGCCCTTCACCATTCTGGTTTCCAAAAAACTGTGTAGTCAAAATTCCCCAGCGTTGATTTAACGTTGTGCTATTCCCAAAATAGTGATCTTTTGATCCTACCTGATAGAATTCTTTGAATGAATCCTCTGCCTCAAGAAACTTTTTACACAGCCATTCAAAATCCGGAGTTTCAATAATTAACTTACCGTCGGCTTTCAACAACCTGGAGCACTCGTTCCAAAATTTTTCTTCATCGTTAAACCTGATATGCTCAATCAAGTGTTCAGCTAAAATTTCATCAACAGAATTATTACTATAAGGCAAATTAAATATATCCAGATTTTCAACTCCTGGTAAATCAACGTATTTATCAATATTTATATAACCTTCTTTTACGTTTTTTCCGCAGCCTAAATGAAGTTTCATACTTTCGCTCTTTTGGGCTTTTGTTTTCCCTGCAGTATATGCTTAATCTCCAATGCCACCTGTATACATGTTGTAACCTTGCCTGATAATACAGCAAAGTAATTTTTAACCTCCGGGTAGGTGTATAATTCTGTTATTCTTGCATCGTCACTGTTTTCATAGACAACCCTTGTTGTTTTATTATATCCGTTGTGTATCACTTTATTTAAAAAAGGCATAAACAGCGCCGATTCACTATAAATTATATCCTCTGAATTTTTATCTAAAACCGAATGCGCTTTTTCAAAATCAGGATTATCAATCACAACTTTTGATTGAACAACTGATTCTTTTACATTATACAATAAGAACTCGTTTTTAATTTTTCCCTTCGGCATAACCGAACAGAACGGGCCATCCATAATTGTTAAGCCAAATGCGCGCACAGGATATTTAAAGACCGGGATTATCACATTCTCAAAAAGCAATCTTTTTTGTTCCACGCCCAAATACTTATTTATTTTATTGATGTTTGTATAGGTGGTGTTAATAACTACATCATAATGTTTGATGTAGTTATTGAATGTTGCCTCGAAGGTGTGATCAGGAAGTTGTTTTAAATTGGTGCATTCTGTATTTAAAATCAGGTTTACTTTTGATTTTTTAAGATTCGATTTAATGATCCTTTTTAATTTTTCGTAATCCCAAACAGGTTCAGGTACTTTAAATGATTCCTCAATCATAGTCCTATTTAAAAATTCCTTGTCAGGGTATTCGTTATCATAACCAATTCCTACATTATCGCAAAAGGTAGCAAACTCTGCAGGCGTTGTTTTACTTCCATTTTTTGCGATGGCATAATAATTAGGTAATTGGTGAATGACCGCCTTACCATAATTAAACAAAAACGATAATAGACCTTCAATGTTTTGCTCGGCGGTCTTTATGCTACGCAAATAATGATAACCGAGATGGATACGGTTATGATTAATTCTGGATGCTAATTGTAAAATATCAGCTTCGGCTTCTAAAAGGTCTATTTCATTGTTTTTATCAGCAAGTATATTAGCAGCTGAAGTCCCAAAAATACCTGCACCTATTATAAGTATCCTCATTAGCTTATAAAATCAGAACGCCAGTTAAACAATGGCCGTATTATGCCTGCATAATTGCCAACAAATTCTCCCCTGGCCGAGTCTCCTTGTAATGAATCCTTAACAAAAAAAGAGATAGAATCTTCACCATAGGCATGTAATTCCCAGGGATCGGAAGTTATAACAGCCGGCGAAATTTTTACTTTTCCTTCGGCAAAAAAATTCCCCGGTATTAACATTTCAGCAACATATTTACCTTTTTTCCTTATCGAATTACTTTTCCAGTTTGAATTAACATCATGAGAATCAAATAAACGCAAGCCATGTTCATTATGAAAAACAAAAGCGTGCGTTAGCTTAACATCGTTTGTCAATACTTCATATTCCATTTTTATGATAACGGGCTTCCGTATGTCTACATATTCATACACTTCATAATTTTCATCAAAAACCCCTGCAGAAAAGATTCGCGCTATATGATTGCCGGGCGCATCTTCTATTTCCCACACCTTGTAAGCAATTGATTTTGCATCCGCATTTAAATAAGCGGTGATAACTTTAGATGTAAGCCCATAATCTACCAATAAACCATTTCTCAACAATAAAGAATGGTTGCAAAGCCTGGTTATTGCTCCCATATTATGGCTTACAAATAATACAGTCCGGCCTTCTTTATTGGATACATCGCCCATCTTACCAAGGCATTTTTTCTGAAATTCTGCATCCCCAACTGCCAGCACTTCATCCACAATCATTATTTCGCTTTCCAGGTGGGCTGCAACAGCAAAAGCAAGCCGTACATACATGCCTGATGAATATCGTTTTACAGGGGTGTCAATGTAGCGGTCAACGCCTGAGAAGTCAACTATTTCATCAAATTTTCGTTTAATCTCGGCTTTACGCATTCCCAGGATAGCACCATTCAGATAAATGTTTTCTTTTCCGCTTAATTCCGGATGGAAACCTGTGCCTACTTCCAATAAACTTGCAATGCGGCCCTTTATTTTTACTGAACCGGTTGTTGGGGCGGTAACCCTGCTTAAAATTTTAAGTAAGGTACTTTTACCTGCACCATTACTTCCAATTATGCCAACTGCATCACCCTGCTCAATTTCAAAGTTTAAATCTTTTAAGCCCCATACAATATCACTCTGGCTTTTTATAGTACGATCGTTTACTTCCCCAATCTTTAGAAATGGATCTTCTTTGCCGCGAACCCTTGCCCAGTAGCGTTCAAGGTCCCTGGAAATAGTGCCGGTGCCAATCTCCCCTAGTTGATATGCTTTTGAAAGATTTTCGACCTTGATAACTTTCGACATTTAGTTTCTTTTAGATTTGAGGTGTTCAAGGGTGTTCCACCCGTTCCAAATGTTCCAAGTGTTCCCCTCACAAAATGGAACACTCGTATTATACAGTATCAATAAAGTTTCTCTCTACGCGGTTAAAAATTATAATACCAATTAAAAGGATTATAATAGTAATTACTGTAGTAATACCTAAAGAGAGCATAGTAAATGTGCCCTTCCCAAGGAATCCATACCGGAAAGCCTCAATAATTGAAGTCATGGGATTATATTCTATCATCCATTGGTATTTGGGGTATTTGGCTTTAACGGTCGATAATGGATAAATAACCGTGGTTAAATACATCATTAGCTGTATTCCAAAAGTTATCAGGAAGCTCAAGTCTCTGTATTTGGTGGTCATTGCCGAAATGATCATACCCAGGCCCAACCCTAACATCGCCATAAGTAATAGCAACAACGGCAACAGTAACAAATATACGTTTGGGTGAAAGGAAGCGCCTATAACCCAATATACTACCATCATTACAATAAAAAGAACCATTTGAACGCCAAACCGGATTAAGTTAGATACCACTATGCTCAACGGCACAATCAGCCGCGGAAAATATACCTTGCCAAATAAGCCTGCGTTGGCAGTAAATACGGTAGAAGTTTTATTGAGGCAGTCTGCAAAATAATTCCAGGCGGTAATTCCTGCTAAATAAAAGAGTGGCTTAGGGAGGTCATCAGCAGAGATATTAGCAAGGTTACCGAATACAAAAGTGTAAATTATTGTAGTAAACAGTGGCTGAATAAAAAACCATAAAGGACCTAATATTGTCTGCTTGTAAAAAGAGACAAAATCACGACGTACCAACAACCAAAGCAGGTCCCTGTAATGCCAAACCTCTTTGAGTTTCAGGTTAAGGATATTATTTTGTGGTGTTAACTCAATATCCCAAACTTCGTCTTTTGCTTTATCCATTAACCAACATTTTTTCCAGTTTGTTAATATAATCCTGCTCATTTAATTGCAGCAATCATTCTTTCTGCAATTACCTCCTTTCCGCTTCTGTGGAAAGGAGATTTAAATAATCTTTTATAGCGGTCTCTAATTCATCTAAACTGTCGGCATTAACTGCTTTCCCTAATTTACCATTGCAAATAGCATCAATACTCCCGTCAGAGTTGCCACATACTGCCGGCAGTCCACAGGCCAAAGCCTCAATAAAAACTATTCCGAACCCTTCCTTTTTACTTGGCAAAACAAACACATCAGCCAACAAAAAATGATCTGGAAGCTCGTCCTCATCTAAAAATCCGGTAAGAATAACTTGTTCAGCTACTCCATATTCGTTTATTAAACTTTGGATCCGGATTTTTTCAGTTTGATCATATTTTCCGGATAGAATATATTTTATACCGGGAAATTGGATTTTCAACTTACTGATAACTTTTATTACCTGATCATGCCCTTTATATTGTTCGGTTGATGCCAGCCTGGTTAGGGTAAATAACACTTGGTTTTCCTCAGTCAAATTGTATCTTTTTATTAGCTGACCGGGCTTTGTGAATGTTACCGGTAATTTCATAAAAGGATCAACCGCATTATTTAATACGATACATTTAGTTTCATTGGTTTTGTGCCTGGTTATCATTTGCTGCTTTGTGAAATTACTTACACAAACAATGGTATCACATTGCTTTAAAAGCGCTCTTTTTAATAATGACAAAGGCCTCCAAACTTCGATGCCGTGAGCAATAAGCCATACTTTGCAATTAGGATTTATTTTTTTGATTAATAAACCAATGGCAGCAAGATTAATATGCGTTAGTATAATTATATCCGGTTTTTTTGAAGCTGCAATAGTTTTAAACATAAAACTTACCCGGTTTAAGTTAAACCCATTGAATTTTTCAGCAGGTAAGTATTGGGCCATTAAATCCTGATTTGAATCATACAGTGACCACAATTCAAAATTCCATGTTTTGCGTTCTGCAAGTAAATGCAGAGAATGCGCCAGCGTACGGGTCATTTTTTGAATACCGCCGGTGGTGCTAAAAGTTTGCAAGGAAAAAAGGATTACTCTTTTAGTCATGCATTTGAATCTGATAAAGAGCAAAAACTTTCGACCAATGCATTTGGCCCTTTTTAAACTGCTTAATTGTATTTCGCGCTACCCTACCCTTATAAAGTTTTTCGTTACTTATGTCAGCATGCCGGCTCATCCACTCCTGCAAAGGAAACGTGAAGCCCATTTTTGGCCGGTTCCAGGTAGCATTGGGTAAAATATCTTTGAAACTGTCAATTAATATTTTCTTTGGCTGATTTTTATCAAATCTTATTGCGGGTGCTATCCTTTGGGCCAATTGCTGAAAATCCTCATCCAAAAACGGCACCCTTACTTCAAGTCCGTGACTCATGCTCATCACATCGGTATCCCTGAGCAACTGATTTTGCATGTACAGGTTGGTTTCAAACCAAGCAGCATGTTCTTCCTTATACCCGCCCAAATTAGAAATAGAATTTTCACCGAATAAAATTTCATCTACCTGTTTTATATCGATGCTTAAAATTTCAGCAATATCGGTTGGCAGAAATAAACCACGCAATAAAAGATAATCAGCTAAATGATGATCATGCGTTAAAAATGATATTTTTCTATACCTGTCAGCAGCAAAATAATTCGCCAACTTAAATAGTGATGACGGAAATTTACGCAAATATCGAAGATATTTAATCCTGTTAAATGAAGGATAACCTCCAAACAGCTCATCGGCTCCTACGCCCGATAAAACCGCCTTTAATCCTACGTCATGTGCATATTTACTTATAAACCAAGTGTTTATACCGTCTGTCGTCGGCATATCCATGTCGCTGATTATATGCGGAAAATATACTTCAAAGTCCTCTTGTCTTACTAAATGGGCAAATTTTTCTCCGCTTATCTGCTTTAATACAATGTCTTGATACGCACGTTCATCATAAGTCTTTTCGTTAAAATAGATAGATACAGTTTTAAGCTGCTGTTCTTTCCTCACATTAGCTAATAACGTTATCAGGCTTGAATCGACTCCCCCGCTTAGAAAAACGCCAATAGGCGCATCCGCTATAAGTTGTCTGTTCACAGCTGTTTTTAAGGCATTCTGTAAATACTCCCGGGCCAAACCTCCATCGGTAATATATGGAAGGCCGTCTGCTATTTTATAGGGCGTAATGTTATAACTGTTTGTATGATGATGCCAGGATAGATAATGGCCTTTCTGAAGGCTGTAAACATTTTTTAATGTGGTGTACGGTTCAGGAATGTGTCCGAAAGCCAGAAACCTAACCTTCCAGCTTTCATCGGGTTCGTTTGCAACGCCAACAGCTTCAAACGCTTTTACCTCCGAAGCAAAAGTTAATTGCCCGGCTCCCGTATGGTAATATAACGGTTTTATTCCGGTAGTATCGCGAACGAGGAATGTTATCGCTTTGGTTTTGTCATATAAAGCGAAAGCAAACATGCCACGTAATTTTGAAAAGGCTAAAGTTCCCCAATATAAATATGCATTTAAAATAACCTCAGTGTCTGTTTCGGAGTGAAATTGGGCGCCTGTTTTCAGCAGCTCGTCTCTTAATTCGCTGTAATTATAAACCTCCCCGTTAAATGTGATATAAACCTGTTGGCTCATATCAGCCATTGGCTGGTGCCCGTTCTTACTAAGGTCTATAATGGAAAGCCTTCTGTTTCCTAACGCAAGCTTAACTTTTTCGTCTACAAATATCCCTTCATCATCTGGGCCGCCATGTTTTAATGCATCACACATTTTGCCAACCTTTTCGGTAAGCTCATTGGGTGTTAAACTTATTGATACCATTCCTGCTATCCTGCACATAATTTATTCATATCCATAGCTTCGCCCCGTAAGTCACATTTTAAAAATATAACTTATTGATAATAAGAAGAATACTCACTTATCAACTAAAAACTATATCGGCTTTAATATAAATCGAAAAAGCCATTTGGTGTTATAAATTACAATCTTATGCTAAAACCTATTGATCAATGACGCAGCCATATTTACAATTATAGAATATCCAAGGTTTTCGAGACGCAGTACAAGCTGCTTTTGCGAACGATAGGAAATTATTTCCCCCGTAAGTCCCTTAAGAGGGCCTGCTTTGATAATAATTTTCTCACCAGGTTGTAGGTTTTCTTCCGTAATTTCTAATTCATAAGGGCTTGCCATCAATAATTTAAGCTCTTGAATTTGTCTGTCGGGCATCGCGGCTATGCTGCCTGAAAAATATATGAAGCGGGCTATCCCTTTTGTCATTAACACCTCTGTTTGTTCAAATTCTTTGATATGCACAAATAAATATGATTTAATAAAAGGCTCCTCTACCCATTTTTTCCGGTCGCTCCATTGCCTTATCTGACGATGCAGGGGTAAGTAAGTTTCAATCCCTTTATTCAATAATGCCTGACATGCTTTTTTTTCGGCACGTGGCTGCGTGTAAACAGGATACCATTTAACAACTTCGGTATTTGATCTTAAAGCCATACAGGCACTCCCTATAATTTAAACCAACGCCTGATGTCCCACCACTTATTTTTATCCTGATCCACATAATAACCGGAACTTTCGTAACCGGTATAGTCAGAATAGTAATAATATTTAGTGCCGTAATTATCCCCGGATAGTTTTGTAGTATAATATCTTGAATGTAACAAATCCTGCGCAAATGCATTAAGTACAATTACTGTATTATCCAGGTGATATTCCTGGGCAATACGTTGCGGTACGGTTGCAGCGTAGTATTTTGATTTTCCGGAACGTATAACAAACAGGTTAATATCGCTGATCCTTATTAACGGTATTGCGTCCGAAACTAATCCAATAGGTGCAGTATCTATCATGATGACATCGTATCTGGTGTTCAGCTCAGCAATTAACTCGGTCATACGCTTTGAATGTAAAAGTTCCGACGGATTAGGGGGCACCGGACCGGAAATTATGAAGTCAAGGTTAGTTTGACTCGAATGATTTATAATATCGTTGACCGAGCACTGGTTGGCAAGGTAACTACTTAAACCCACATCATTTGGTACATGAAAGGTTTTATGGAGTTTCGACCTCCTTAAATCCGCAGCAATCAATATCACTCTTTTATCTATAAGAGATAAAGTACTTGACAGGTTAACCGCCACAAATGATTTTCCTTCACCAGCTACTTCTGATGTAATACAAATAACTTTGCTTTTCTTTTCTGAAGCCAGAAAACTTAAATTGGTACGAACTGACCGTACCGATTCAGCAAAAATAGATTTAGGCTTGCTGATTGCCAATATTTGGGTACTGTATTCATCTATTGGCTCAGGAAATTTCCTGATTACACCAATGATGGGTATAACCGTGAGACTTTCAATAGTCTCTTTATCATAGATATATGGATTTAATACTCTTATTAGGATAATTAACCCAAAACCTATCGCCAAACCCAAAAATTGCGCCGAACGGCGTACCCCTGCTTCGTCAGGAGACACCGGATTGAAATTGGCCTGTGCATAATCAACAATAGTAGCGCCGGGTAAAATCCCCGCGCTGCTTATCTGTTCATCCAGCTTCTTTTCTGATAAAAAAGAATAAACTTTATCGTTTATCTGAAAATCACGGTTCAAACTTGCAAGGTCTCGTTCGGCGGCAGGCAAATCAGCAATTTGCTGGTTTACGGCGCCGAGTTGGCCCTGTAAAAACTTTATTTTATTTTCAACCAGGCCATGCAGGGAGGTAATTTTATTTAAGGCGTTATTTTTAACCTGTAAAATTTTTTGATTTATTTCTTGTATTGGAAGGGAATTGACCGTGTAATTTTTTAACAAATCTATTTTCTCAGAGGATAGGTTATCAAGCTTTACAATAAATTGACTTAATTGAGGATCCAATGTGGCGCCGGTATTAAAATTAAGGATTTCGTTGTCCTTTCCTTTAACTATTTGGTCTTTAAGCTGGTCAATAGCCAGCAGGTCGATCCTTAATACCGAAATTTGAGTTTCTATATCTGCAGATTTACTTGTGGCCCTGGTTGAGGCCGAAGTAACATCCATTATCTTTTTTTTGTTTTGATACTGTGCTATAGATCCTTCCGACCCTTTAACCTCATTTGAAAGAAATGCTAATTGATTATCAATAAATCTAATCATCTGAGAAGCCGACTGGGTCCGCTGGTTACGATCATAATTAAGATATTCTTTCATAACCGCATTTAATGCATCTGCGGCAAACTGAGGGTTTGAATCGGTTTCCTGCAACGATATAATATTCGAATTTTTAGCGGTCTCGCTGATGTGCAGCCCTCCCCTAACCCTGCCAATAAAATCTTCAGTAGCATTTAATTTAAATAAATATAACGAGTTGGCTAAATTTCCCGGATATTTTATACTAAACGACGTTGGACCAATGGTAAAAGGAACGTTATAATAATATAATTTTTGAATGTCTTTGCCACCGCTTTTGTAGCTTAGATTAAAAGATTTGTTGTTAAACGGCTTAAAAGTAATGAGATCGTGAAAAAAATTCAAACTATCAAACCTTACAAGTTCAATATCCAATGGCTTTGCCGGATATAATTCATTAGTGCGGTTCAAAACGCGGCCCACTATATAAAAACTAACCCGGTAATCAAGGTGCTTAATAGCACTCAATAAAAGTGCGTTGCTTTGTAAAATAATTGTCTCACTTTGAATTTTAGAAATGGTACCCCTTTCAGAAGCACTTGGTATGCCTATCATCAGATCGGATATCTCTGACTTCTTTTCTTCAAACTTCATCGTAGCAGATGTAGCATATGTTTTTGGTACATACCACAAATAAATGTTTGCGATAATCATACATATTGCAACTGATCCTATTATCCAATACCATCTGCTCAGGAGAATTTTAGCGATCTTGAAGTAATCGATCTCTTGGTTGGGTAACTTGGGTTGAACCTTGCCTATTTCTTCCATTTAACGACGAATAAGCGTTAACACTATTAACGCTGTATTAAATAAGAGTAATGCAGGTTGAACAATAATTGAAAAGCTTTGCAGATTATCGCTTCTCGAAGCCCGTTTATTTTGAGCAATATAAATTATGTCACCATTTTGAAGTATAGCCCGGGGATCGTTGATGGACTGTACATTACTTAGATCAATTATACTTACCTGCGGGTTTTTTTGAGTACCCCTGATAATTTTAACTTCGGTTTCGTTTGCCTTTTCTGTGATTCCTCCTGCTGCCCCTATCATCTCCACCAATGTTGTATGCTCCTTAGTTAAAATATAATTCCCGGGACCTTTTATCTCGCCAAGCATGGTTACTTTAAGATTGGTTATTTTTAATTCAATGATCGGATTTACAAGCAAATTTTTCCGGTAAGTATCTTCTACCAACTTTTGCGCCTCTACCCTTGTGAGCCCTGCAACCTGTACATGGCCAAGAACCGGCAATATTACCGATCCGTCTTCTTCTACCTGGTACGTTGAATTGTCCGTATTAGGGCCAGTTGTAACATTGGTGTTGGCGGGGGCGTCATTTGTAATATATCTTCGATCCTGCAAATTTCTAATCTGTAAAATGTCCTGCGACTTTATACGATATTCATTTACTGCGGTTACGTTTTTTTGAAAAGAGGTGTCAGATATTGCTTTTTTTTGCTGAAAAAGCACCTGGTACTGTTTGTCAGAACATGAAGTGCAAATAAAAATTAACAATATAATTAAATACGAAAATATTTGACGCATATAAACATCGCTGGCTCCTAATGTTAATTAATTAGAATCGAATTCAAATTTAAATAATTTTGTGACTATAACTAGGTATTTTTCCGGGGTGCAG
>JAQNCM010000377.1 GCA_029237615.1 Mucilaginibacter sp. | reverse complement strand
GCTATAAAAAGAGAAAACTATTTAAAGTCCACTCAAGGGAGATTATTTGCCTGGAATATTATTCGCGAAAGATTTGGTAACTCAGATAGTTAGCGCGAAGGATCCATATCCGCCTCAAGGCGGACGGCAGTTCGATCCTGCTCCCCGCTACCACTTTAAGTTAGGAGCATTAAGTCGAAAGATTTGAGGCTTTTTTGATTTTGCCATCTTTACAAAATACTTGAGTGTGACACTCAAAATTATTTTTCGGTTAAACTGGGATGCTTAACCGGGCGGGGTAAAAATGCAACCCATCTTTCGAGCCTGGTCCATTTTAGTTTGAAGGTGTACATTAATTAATAAGAATAAAAAAACGGTATTGAAAAGTACATGGACTTTTTGATACTGTAAATCATTATTCAATCAGTTTGGCTATCTTTTGCAAGGGAATTGTTTCTGCAAATTCCAGTATTTGTGAATCTGTGCAATCATCTACCTTAAAAGTAAATAAAGCACTTCCCAAAGGTATCTGCAACTCGTAATTATTTTTGTCACTTGTGCTACCAGGCTGCTTTTCAAGCCTTGCTTTATAACCCTGGACTTTTACAGTCTTGTTCTTACCATCACTAATCATTCCGCCTAAAAGGGGTGTATTTAATACCGTATTTGTCATAGCTACCAAAGGGGAATTACTAATGATAGAAATGTCGGCTTTCCTGCCACCTTTCTCATAGGCGCGGTGTATAGTAGCTCCCACGAAACCCACATTTGAAGCAACATTGTCCTCCTTTGCAATGATTTCCATTGCTTCCATTTTAGGTGGCAACAATTTCAGTACTTCCTTACCAATTGTCAGATCGACTTCCTGCATGGCTTGTTGTAGTGCAAAATGTGCTTCTTCCAGTTTACCTGCACTGTAGGAAGTTTTTGCAGTGGCCATTGCTTTAGTAAAATCTTGTGCAACGCAGGTACTTGTAAAGGCGATGACTGCGATTAATATTATAAAGACTTTCATAAATTATTTTTTTTGCAGACTGAAATTATTGTTCCCCAAGCATCTTTTTTATTCCGTCAATATCAAATGTATTAGCGGTATTCATCACTTCCTGCTCGTTGGCGAAGTTAATACATTCCCACACTATCATGGAAGATTGGCCAAGTGATACGATCAGCGTATATCCCTTACTGTCTTCGTATTGAATGATTGCTTTGTTGCCTTTTACTCTGACCTGTTTGAAATTTTGTTTAGCATTATTGGCTTCGATCATACCGGCATTTGTAAAATACAAAGCCGCCAGGCCCGCATACACTCCCGCATTTCCAACGGTAATTGTTAACTGTTTATCGGTTTTATTTTTCCACACGCGCTGAATGCTCAGATTATTCCAGCCCCATTGAGTACTCATTACTATGTCCTGCACTGTATCCACGTTTAAAGCGTCTACCGAAGCTGGTAAAGATTTGAGAATCTGTCGGCCCAGTTGAATCTCCACACCCATTAGCGCTTGCTGTAACGAATACCTGGCACCGCTGTAATTCTTAGCTGCATGGGCCGATTCAGCTTCTGCCATTTGAGCTTTCACATCAGGGGGAGTAGTATTACTCAATCCACCACCACCTTTATTGGAGGGTTTACCAGTAGATCCGGAGTTATTATTGCCTGATTCGCCTCCGGGAGCCACGCCGGTCTTTTTGTCAACGGCCTTATCTACTGTTTTATTCACCTTGTCTTTGAGCTTTTTTAAAAATCCTTGTGACGAGGCATTATTAGTAACCATAGCTGCAATAAGAAAACAGAGGAAGTACAAAACCCTTTTCATAAATGAACATTTATAAGGTTAATAGAGACAAGTTACATTGCTATAAGGTGATTAAAGCTAATGATTTAAATTTATTCTTGCAAATAAAATCAACAGGTTGCTGATGATTATGCAAGCACTTTGTGGCGAGCTTAGAATGGCCTTAAACGAACTTGTATTCGAACCATGTTTAGAAAGCTATTCTTTTCAAGTCTTCTAAAAATAGTTCGAGATTTGTCCAGTAAGGGCTACTTTTTAGTAAAGGCCTTAAGTCGAAAGATTTGAGGCCTTTTTATAGATTATGTCTCGTCCTAAGAAAAGTTTATGAAAACCGATTGTTATAAAAACCGCTTGCGCATATAATTTCGGAAAGTTAGAGGCATTTAACTGCTTGTCCCGACATTATCTCATAAAACTGCTTGATCTCCTTTAAGGTAAATTTTGCTGGAGAAGTTTTTCCCTTGCTTCTTTCCTGCATTCCCAGCCCGGCATATTTCGATCTGTTAGGGTAAGATTTCATATTTATTTTGATTTTTCTAATTAATATTTGCTTCCTTTACGGGTAAACAGCCGTTCGTCGACCCTATCGCGTGAAAAAATATTTACTTACCTTATCTTTAATACTATTTTTTTTCTTATCCCTCTCTAAAGCGCATGCACAGGATACGCTTTCAAATGGAGCAAATACGAAACCTATAAACTTTCCTGCCGGCTCGTGTGTTTATACCTGGGCAAATAATAATACCAGCATCGGCTTAGCCGCAAGCGGAACGGGCAATATTCCTTCATTTACGGCAATAAATACGGGGAGCAGCCCGGTTACCGCTACTATTACAGGTACGCCGGTAGGCTCAGGGTTCGCTTATATCGTAAACTCTGGTTCGAATAGCGTTTCGGTAATCAACACCGCAACCAGTGCTGTGGTAGCTACTATTCCTGTGGGCTCAAACCCTAATAGCGTTTGCGTAGACCCTAATTACAACGAGGTTTACGTAGTAAATAACTCGTCAAACACGGTGTCGGTAATTAATACGTTAACCAATACGATAAAAGCCACCATTTCGGTCGGCCCAAGTCCGTGGTCGGTTACGGTGAGCCAGGATGGTAGTCGGGCTTATGTGGCCGATGGCGGCAACAATGATGTGGAGGTGATCAATACTACAACAAATACCGTAATGGTTACAATTCCCGCAGGCACAAACCCCAATGCCTTGGCAGTAAGCCCGAATGGCAGCCTTATTTATGTAAACAACTCTAACAGTGTTACGGTAATTAATACTTCAACTAATGCAGTTGTAGCTACTATCCCGGTAGGTTCGGCGCCTCAGGCGATATTAATTACCCCGGATGGCAGTAAAGTGTATGAGGCAAATTATGCTTCAAACAATGTTTATGTGATCAATACTGCAACAAACACGGTGGCAGGTATTATTCCGGTGGGCGTAAATCCAGGTGGCGGATCTATGAGCCCCGATGGTAGCTTAGTGTATATCGCAAACGAAGGTTCAAATAGTGTTTCGGTAATTAGTACAGCAACTAATGCGGTGATCAACACCATTCCTGTTGGTGCAAGTCCCTGGGGGGTATCTGTACGTCCGGACGGCACCCAAATATACGTTGCAAATAGTGGCTCTAACACAATATCAGTAGTCAATGCATCAACAAATGCTATAATATCCACTATTTCAGTTGGTTCCAGACCTTATTCATTTGGCAGTTTTTTTACAGGAGGTATGGGTTGCAGCACAGTGGTTAAATTTACCATTACCGTAGAGCCAACCAGTGCATTGCCCCCAACCATCACAGCCACCACAGCAACCGGCACCATATCCGCCTGCGCGGGCACAGCTTCTGCAAGCCCGCAAATTCAGCAATTTACAGTTTCGGGCAGTGGTTTAACGGGTAGTATTACAGCGACGGCCCCGGCAGGTTTTGAAGTATCGCTTGCTTCGGGTAGCGGATATGCCAGTAGTATTACTATCCCTCAAACCTCAGGTACGGTAAGCAATACAGTGGTTTATGTGCGGTCGACAGCTGCTGCACCAACCGGTCGCTTATCCGGTAATGTAACACTAACATCCGCCGGGGCAAGCAGCCAAACCGTAGCTGTAACAGGCACCGTAAATGCGCTGCCGACTGTAAAGGCGGTTTCTAATCAAACTGCAAATAATGGCGCAGCTACAGCAGCCATTAATTTTACGGGTACAGGAAACGCGGCTTTTAATTGGGTTAATGACACTCCCGGTATAGGCCTTCCTGCAGCAGGTTCAGGAAATATCAGCTCTTTTAAAGCGGTGAACAACGGGACCAGCCCGGTTACCGCAACAATTACAGTTACGCCGGTATCAGAAGGATTTGCCTACATAGCAAATGGGGGCATGGGAAATATCTCTGTTATCAATGTCGCGACTAATATGGTCGTCGCCACGATAACACCTAAAGGAGATCCCTTCGCCGTATGTATAAGCCCTGATGGCAGCAGGGCATATGTCGGATGTGCAGGCGGTTCAAATACCATCGCCGTTATAAATACCCAGACCAATCAGATAGTAAATACGATAACGGTAAATACAAATGGCGAAAATACTGGCATAACGATAAGTCCGGACGGTGCTACTTTATATGTAGCAGACTACCAGCTAAATAATATATCGGTAGTTAATATTGCAACCAGTGCGGTTGTGGCGGTGATCCCGGTTGGGCAATATCCCTATGCCATAGCAATAAGTCCTGACGGAAGCAACGTTTACGTGGCATTTACATATAGTAATTATGTATCGGTGATCAGTACGGCAACGAAAACCGTGACAACGAATATAACTGTCGGCATGGCGCCACGGGATATCGCCGTGAGCCGCGATGGCAGCAAGGTATATGTACCGGTTTCCAACACAAAAAATATAGCTGTTATTGATCCCACAACAAATAGCGTTATCGCGGAGATCCCTACAGGTGCTAACCCGGGTGTGATTGCGTTAAGTCCAGGCGGGACCATGGCTTATGTGTCTACAGGTTCAAACTTTGTTTCGGTGATTAATACTACTACCAAGGCTATAATAGCCACAATTACAATAGACTCATATCCTAACGCCATTTGTGTAAGCCCTGACGGTCATTTTGTATATGTTACTAATTCCGGCACAAATAGTGTTTCAGTGATTAACACTTCGACTAATACGGTTATAGCTACAGTGAAAGTTGGGACAACCCCCATTTCACTGGGTAATTTTGTCACGAGCGGTACAGGCTGCGCAGGAACACCCACCCAATTTACTATCACCGTAAATCCAACAACACCGCCGACCATTGTGCCGGGGGCCGTAACCGGTACAATTTCCGCCTGTCAAGGCACAGCTTCGGCAAGCCCCAACATACAGCAGTTTACGGTTTCTGGGCATAGTTTAACAAGTAACATTGTAGCCGCTGCGCCAGCCGGGTTTGAGCTATCGCTGGCCGCTGGGAGTGGATACAACAACAGTCTAACACTAATACAAACTAGCGGCTCGGTAAGCAGTACCGTTGTTTACGTGCGATCGTCGGCTTCATTGCCCAATGGTACTACAACGGCTAATGTGCTGCTTTCCTCGCCGGGCGCTACAGACCAAACCGTATCAGTAACCGGAATAATTAACCCGATGGTAGCGTCTTCTTTAATAATATCGGCTTCCGGAAACAAAATATGCGTTGGCAACCCTGTCACTTTTACGGCATCCCCAACCAACGGCGGCAACACCCCGGTTTACCAATGGCTACTAAATGGTAACAACGTTGGGACGAATAACGCCACTTTTACAAGTGATACCTTTGCAAATGGCGACGTAGTAAGTTGTGTAATGACCAGCAACACTCTATGTGTTGTACCTGCTAATGCAATAAGCAACAGTATTACCATAAATATTACTTCGTCGGTAACCCCGTCAATAAGTATAGCCGCTTCCGAAAACAATGTTTGCGCCGGTACACCGGTAACATTTACCGCAAGCCACACTAATGGCGGGGCCGCGCCCAATTACCAATGGCTGCTGAATGGCAGTAACGCCGGCACAAACAGCGCAACATTCACCAGCACATTTGCCAATGGCGATGTGGTGAGCTGTGTTATGACGGGCAATGCCGGTTGCGCTATACCTGCGAGCATAGCAAGCAACAGCATTGTTACGAATATTTTTCCATTGCCTGTTGTTAACGGAGGCGGAAATAAAACCATTGAAAAGGGTAATAGCATCACGTTAACAGCAACTGCATCGGGAAATATCGCCGATATAACATGGAGCCCGTTAACAGGGTTGGATAACAATAAGATTTTAAACCCCAAAGCCAGCCCAGCGTCAACCACATTATACACCATAGCTGTGCAAACAGCCGCGGGTTGTATCGGTATAGATTCGGTAATGGTAACCGTGTTTGATGGGATATCTATTCCCAACACGTTTACGCCAAACGGCGATGGGGTTAATGACAAGTGGGACATCCAAAATTTAAATGACTATCAGAATTGTGTCGTGCGTGTATTCGATCGTTATGGAGCTGAAGTGTACAGCTCAAAAGGTTATTATAATCCTTGGGATGGGACAAGAAATGGTCAGCGTTTGCCAATTGGCACCTACTATTATGTTATAAACCTTAACAATGATACGCGGCCCTTATCTGGCTTTGTACTGTTAATAAGATAATTTACCCACTGGTCGAAGCCGTGCCTACTACTGCCGTTGGGTATGATTATACTTATTACCTGGGCGATAACTATGACGTCACTTTGTAATAGTTCAACATCCAGTTGATCCCGAACTGGTCCTGTACGGAGCCGAAAAGGGCGTTCCAAAACATTTCACTTACCGGGGCCAGTACCTGACCGCCTTCTCCGAGCTTATGGAAGAACCTGTTGATCTCTTCCTCGCTGGTGCAACTGATCGCCAGCTGAATATTGTCGCCAGTGGTCTGCCCCTTCGGACCGGTCATATCGGAACCCATGAGCAGTAGTTTACCGTTCAGGGTGAGGGACGAATGAAAAATCTTGCCTTTGCCATCGGGCCAATACTGTTCCATTGGTGAGCCGTCGACCAGTTGCAGGTCTAGTTCTCCGCCAAAGCATTCTTTGTAAAAATTCATGGCCTCGCGGCACTTGCCGCTAAAGCCAATGTAAGGATTGATTGCGTCCATAAGGTTGATTTTGAGTGTGTGACCATAAAGTTAGGGAGATTTCTTCAATGGCAAGCAAATAATGTCTTTTAAAAAACTTTTTAGAGAATGGCAATGTCCTGGCAATGAATTATCTTACAGCTTATCGTGTCGATCAGCAAAGTTTCACTTAAATTGCCTTTTAATCAGATATAGAAATAAAAGGAAATCGCGTAAAGGTTCAGTATAATTTCGAGATAGAAGTGGAATCAAATGGCTTATATAAGTTATCAGATGATGGATATTTCGTAGCGCAGTTTAATGATGTTAATTAATGAGTTGTGCAGGTTTATATTGATGTAATTTATTTCCTTTGCTTTCTGGTAAGAAATAATTGACTATAATTCAATCAAATCGTCAACAGGACTCAAACCAAATTATTTATTCGGTAATTAAATGTAGCTACCGGCTTTTTAGCGTCCGGGTGAGAGTCAAAAAGCCGAAAACTCATTTCTCTTTCGTCTCAAAAAGAGCAACGAGGTCTGCTCGCCCAACCTTTCGTGCAACATCTATCGGGGCAACGCCATTATTGTTTTTTTTACAAGGGTCGGCGCCATGCTTAATAAGTTCATTTATTACCCCGAAGCCCGGCTTTGATTTCGTTATACTTCTCCAAAGTGGGGTGTTTCCGAATGCATCAGCGGAATCTGCCTCTGCACCAGCCTCAAGTAAAATCCTTACCACTGGTTCATTTTGGTCGCGGGCTGCAAAATGTAATGAAGTCCATCTTTCACCGCTTTCGTGTATATTCACGTCGGAGCCTTTGTCAATTAATAATTTAACAATAAAGGGGTCCGCATCCTCAGCCAATATTGCGTGCATTAACAGAGTTCGTCCGTCTTCGTCCTTAATATTTGCACTTTTTGGGGTAAGTTTTTCCAGAATATTTAACTCCTTGCGATACACGGCACCTAATATTTCCTTTAATTTGCTCATAGTCTTGTAACTTAATCAATTCCGGGTTTTTCAAATCTATGACTTATGTTATTTGCTGGTGTTTCTGTCTGAAACCATTCAGGATGACTATTTACCCAATCGTTAAACTGCTCCTGGGTCATACCTTTTTCAGACGCTTCCAAAATTAACCTGCGGTTTTCTTTGCCATGAATATGCCCATAATGCGGCTCCCCTTGGATGATTTCTTTTGTGTTGGCATCTAAAAAGAACTTTCCATCAGGGGTTTTATCAGCAGCGTCTCTTATTGCTTTAATTGTTGGCTCCCGTAAACTTGGGCGTTTTAATTCGAGAGAGGCCAGTATAGCGTTTTCGGCTTCACCTTGTTTTCTTCTCTCTTCCCAGTAACCCGCAAGCTCGTCATCTTCAATTATTTTTGCAAGTTTTTCATTTGCTTTCCGCCATTCTTTTAAGGCACTTTTGTATTCTTTGCTCCCTGCGTGGCTATTCAATACTTTTTCTTTAAGTCGGTTAACGTTTGCCCTTGCGTCATGAAGCTGATCGCCAAGCTTATCTATTTTCTTTTGGTTTTTAACTTTTCTCTTTTCTAACTCTTTTAATTTCTTTTTAGCATTTTCACGTATTTCGTTCCGTCGCTCGCTGCTTAAACGCTTTTTAGGCTGTTCATCCTTATTTACCTCATTTTCTGGTTCAGCATTACCATTATTTGTATGTTCGTCAGACCCGTGTTCAGATGAAGCATTTTCATCGACAAGCGGCTCCGACACGTCCGTAACATGATCTGGTTTTATCCCCGGTTCATTATCACCAGGACCTGTAGCCTTCTTGGCTTCAGCAGGTACTGGCTCATCCGCTGTTATGCCTTTACCAACTTTCCGCTTGGCGGCAGATGGTGTGCCTGAAGGGCTGACAGGTTGATTACCAGTTGCGGAAACCGATTCGGTCACCGGTCCCAGGTCAACATTGTACTTTTCCATCATCCAGGCATGATACTCTTGCAGGGTACCGAATTCCAGCTTTTCTCTTTTTAAACTTACAGAATCCGGATAATCTATTTTATAAGGTTTTGCTTCACCAGGCTCATAAGAAAAAAATGTAAATTCATCGCCACGCGGTGTTTTGAAATCAATTTTAGAGGTCCTTGACTTGTTACCTACATTCGCAGACTCATCCATTAACACTCCGAAATCTCCGCCCGCACCGCTTGGCAACCTATTTACCGAGGACACAAATCCGCCCTCATCAGCAGGATGATAATGCGACACCAAATCCCATGATCCGGCATCCTGTCCGTCTAAAATTTCCTTCCACTTTTGAGCACGACCGCCGGTAGGGCCTTCTTTAGCCCCTCCTGGCCCCTCAACATAAACTGCGCCTTCATCGCCCTGAATTATGATAAATTCATTAGTTTCTGGATTATGATAAATTCCGACTTCACGACCAGGCGTCTCTTTTATCGAATTCCGGTACATTTTCGCCGCATCCACCTCATTCATTGAATCGCCCATCATAACAGATCCTGGGGGCAAATCTTCTATATCAGAGCCTGATACAGGAGCTTTACCTGATGGTTCTGCATCAACCGGGCTATTTGCGGTTTTCCCGGTTTCAGGAATTTCTATCTTTTCGTGATCCCCTCCCTTATCTATTGTTTTTTCAGGATCAACCGGTTTTTCCCCTGGCTTAACTGGTTCAGTATCGGTACGCCCTGTTACATTGTCTTTTGGTTCGTTGATATTTGTATTATCTGCTGATTTTTCACCAGGTTTAGAGGCAGTTGGTTTTTCAGGCTCGCCTAAACCAAATTTCTTTTTAAAGGAACTAATTTTTTTCTTCATTCCGGCCCGGCCCTTGTTAAACTTCGCCAGCCCGGCTTTAATTTTTTGTCCCGCTTTGCTTTCACTCACTCCCTTTACAGCGCCTTTAATTGCCTGTACAGGCTTACTTTCTGTAATGCCTTTTGCTATGCCTTTAACTCCTTCTGTCAGTTCAGGCGCCAGTTCTCCGATTATCTTTCCCACCCATTTTATCCCTGATACAATTGCTTTTGCAATTTTACCGCCAATGGCCCCAAGCAGTATAAACGCAAGCATAATACCAAGCGTTAATCCGCTGGTTGCTATTCTTTGATAGGCGTACTGTATACGATCATGGCCGGTTTTTACTTCTCCGCTTGTATATTGCCTTGGAGCGTCGTCTTTCTTTTCCGGCCCAACAGGCCCGTTTCCAGCAATGTTTCCTTCGGTTGACGGTGCTTCATTTTTAGTTTGTGAATCATCCGGTTTTTCTATTTTCTTTTCGGGAATAGGTGATTCCACTCCATCATCCGCAGTTACCGATAAGTCATAAACCGCCTTAACAATTACCAGCCCTTCGGTAGCAAGCATCGAAGCCATAATTCCTTCGCCTATTGCTACCCCTGCTTCAAAGCCGGCGCCTGCGCCCGGCAAAGCGCCAGCCCCCACGCCAAATATAGCACCCAGTATTCCCCCTATAAGTGCACCACCAATTACAAACCAACCGGCAAATGAACCAACCACACTATTCAAGGCCTGCATCCACTCTAACCCCCCGTCAATTACCCTGCTGTATTCGCCGGCTTTAAAATCATTCCATATTTGAGGGAGCAGAGTCCATAATTTAGGTCCATCTTCTCGCAGCGGGCTTCCTTTTCCAAATGGCCATATCAGAAACCAAACCATATCCTTCGCCTGCTGCCACCAGTTTGTTTTTAAATTGATGAGTGCTGGCATCAAATATTTCATGATACCTGTAAAATGTTTCTCTGCCCCCAATCCAACTGCATCCAGTGCTTTTTTTATTTCTGATTTAGCATTCTCAGGAACATTCTCTATATAAGGTGCTAAAAACTCATGGGCTTTATCTTCTACAACCTGCGGGTTATCCCACAGATAAAGAAGGTCATCGATCATTCCTTTGAATAGATTGTACTGTCTTTCTATATCCGACAAAAAGCCAATGATCTTTAACGATGCCACAATAACGAACTCGGTAACAGACAGGGCTATATCTATGGATTTTTGCACAATGGCCAGCGCAGCGTCGGCAAATGCGGCGAATGCATCAATTACGGCAGCTACCACCTCCTTAAATTTATCAAACGCCTGGTTGGCTACGGACACCGCTTTATTAACAGCCTGGTCAATTTTACCGTTTATCTTGTCCCTTATTTCGGGGAAAGCTGCAAATGCAATGTCAACCAAAACTTTTAATGCTTCGCCAAATGCTTTTATCAAGCCTACCACCACATTCCTTGCAAACTCAATGGCCATCATTGCAAGTTTTTTGGCCTTGTCAAAGGCCCATTTAACAGCGGCCCGCAGCTTATTAAAAATAAAACTTACCGCTTTTTTCAACCCGTCAATCAGGGCCGAGGCTTTATCGGCAAGCCATCCCCAAAATCCCTTGCTTTCGTTTTTTGCCTCCCGTTTTTTGTCGTCAGCGTCCTGCTTTGCTTCAGCTTTCTTTTTAGCTACTTCTTCATTGGCATCATCATAATGTTTTTT